>CAZOSQ010000480.1:0-2796 GCA_964582245.1 uncultured Bacteroidales bacterium
TCGTAGGCTCCCGGACATAATTATCAATAACATGAAAAAGAAAATACAAACCGGAATCATCATATTTCACCTTGAATTTGGCAGTAAGATCTAAGGAATTTGTAGGTGCTACTAAATCAAACCAATAGTATCCATCAACATTAGAGGTATTGCCTAATTTGCCTATTTCCTGGTAATTTACATCATTCCAAGCATCATCAATCAAACCATCAATTGCTACAAGTTCGGAATGAGAAAATACATAAACTGAATCTTGAGAAAAAATAGGGTTAATGAATAATACCACCAACAAAAATAAAATTGTCTTTTTCATATCTTTAACTTTAAGAATAATTTTTATTTGTAACTATATTTAAATTATTATGGAACAAAAGTAATAATTTATAGGAAATAAACTTCTTATCCTTCTTCAAAAATTAGATTTCAAATAAAATTGGGAAAACATATATTGCATTTTTTTATTTTTTTTAGCTAGAATACTAATTTTACATTCAAAATAATGTTTATATTAAAAGAATACAAACCGGCATAAAAATGAATCGCTTTTTTCAAATATTTATTTCAAGTACCTTAATTATCATCGGGTTTATCCTGCTCCTCTATTTTTTGGTAAACATCTATATAACACATTCTTCCAAATCTTATATTCAAAAAGACCTGGGAAGTACTCCTTCAAGTTTCACGGGTTTGGTTCTTGGTGCGGGAGTTTATAAAAATGGTTCCCCTTCACCTGTTTTAAGGGATCGTTTGGAAACAGCTTATGAATTATATAGATCTGGTAAAATTAAGAAACTCTTACTTAGCGGTGATCATGGTGGAAAATATTATGACGAGGTGAATACCATGAAGGGATACCTGGAAAGTAAAGGTGTACCACAACAAGATATATTTTTAGACCATGCCGGATTTGATACCTACAATTCAATTACCCGGGCTAATAAAATATTCCTTGTAGATGATATGATAATTATCACCCAGCAATTTCATTTGCCACGGGCCATTTATATTGCGAAAGAACAGGAAATAAAGGTGGCCGGAATTTCCGCGGATAAAAGAAAATATAAGCATCTTAACTACTTGAAATTCCGGGAAAGTTTGGCCAATATAAAAGCCTTTTTTGAAACCATCGTCCATAGGAAACCAAGGTTTCTCGGTGAAAAAATCCCAATCACGGGTGATAGCAAAGCTTCTTATGACAAGTAAACATAAAACAAAAAGAGGATATTAACGTTCTTTTAACCAACATATAGCTGGTCTCTTAACAGTTTTGAAGTTAATAATACACGGCCTTGGAAAATATTATTTACCAGAAAACACGGGATATAAAAGAAAGTTCTTACAGCTTGCCCAAGGAAATCCAAGATTTTAATTCCTTAAACCTGGAAGAAATTCATAAATATTTTTTGGAAAAAAAACATGAGTTAAAATTTCTTTTTAAGATCAATCTCTTGGATTCAATTTTGCAAGAAGCTATATATCATTATGATATTTTAGAAATTAATGATAAACGGGAACAAGTTTATCAAACCACCTATTTCGATACGCATGATTTAGACACTTATCACGACCATCATAATGGAAAATCAAACCGGTATAAAATTCGTAAACGTTATTATACCAGTACAAAAGATTCATACTGGGAAATAAAAATCAAGAAAGGTCAGGATAAAATAAAGAAAAGGATTTTAACGGGAAAATCAATTGATGACCCGGATGTATCAGGTTTTATTAACAAATATACCCCTTATATGTCGCAGAATTTGTTTCCCAAACTTTTTAACCAGTATAATAGAATCACACTTGCCAGTAAATGTTGCTTGGAAAGGGTAACAATTGATTACCACCTTGTTTTTCCTGATCCCGGGGGCAAAGACACTGAAATAAATCATATTGCCATTGCCGAAATAAAAAAAGAACATCAAATGAATCATTCGTTTTTTTATGAAATTTTAAAAAAACATCGTGTTAGACCCATAAAAATAAGTAAATATTGTATTGGACTGACCTTATTAAACCAAATCATAAAAACTAACAGGTTTAAATCAATTGTTCTGAATTTAAATAAATTAAAAGATAATTTTTAACATGGTTAACTTAGGATATCCAAATTTACTGCCTGCTTCCCTTGAAGGCTTCTTCCAAATGATTTTCCATTTTAGTTTCAATTTTTTAATAATATTTATTATAATCCGCCTGCTTTATTATCCTGTAAACAGGCGAAAGAATTATATATTTACCTACCTGCTTGTCAGCACGGTTGTATTTTTCTTATGTTATTTACTCGAAAATGTGAAGCTTCAATTAGGCTTCGCCCTTGGACTCTTTGCCATTTTTGGCATTTTAAGATACCGAACCAGTACAATCACTATAAAGGAAATGACTTATCTTTTTATAGTGATTGGCATTTCTGTCATTAATGCGCTTGCCCAGATTTCATTCCCGGAATTGATGTTTGCCAATTTCATGATCATTATTATAACACTTTTCCTGGAAAAAAAATGGTTGCTGAAACAAGAATCGCAAAAAACCATTGTTTACGAAAAAATCAACTTAATAAAGCCGGAAAATCATCACCTCCTGAAAGAGGACCTGGAAGATAGGACTGGTTTAACCATCAATAAGATAGAAATTGGTAGTATTGACTTCTTAAAAGATATAGCCACCATACGAATCTATTATTATGACAAAAATAATTTGGCTGGTCACCAAAATGAAGAAGAAACAAAAAAAAATGAATATACATAATTCAATGTCGTTTAGTTAAGAAATATTCATAATCTTTTGTAATAGGTTTAT
>CAZOSQ010000481.1:0-2777 GCA_964582245.1 uncultured Bacteroidales bacterium
TCATTAATTCGGCTTTTTTTGCCGGGGATACATTCACATGCGATCCATCTTCCAATATAATTAAGCCCCCCTTCCCTTTCTTATACTGACGAATGTATTGAAAATTAACCAGGTGAGATTTGTGTACCCGGATAAAATCATAATCTGAAAGCAATTGTTCGTAATACTTGAGTGTTTTGCAAATTAATTGTTTCTTTCCATCCATGTAATAGAAACAAGTATAGTTATCCTCCGCTTCGCAACGGACAATATCTTTAACCCGCACCACTTCAAACCCATCAATTATAGGTAAGACAACTTTTTGCAATTGCTTGTTTTCAATCTTCATATTTTCCATTAAAACCTTGGTATGAATAAGCTGTTTTTCCTTCATACTGGACACCTTGACCTTCTCAACCGCTTTTATCAATTCATCTATATCAATTGGTTTTAAAATATAATAAGAAGCACTAAAATTAAGAGCCTTAACAGCATATTCACTATAGGCGGTAACAAATACTATATCAAAATTAATTTCTTCTAATTGCTCCAAGAGGTCAAATGCATTGCCGAAAGGCATTTCGATATCCAAGAATACCATTTGAGGGTGATGCAAATTTATCAGCTTTAACCCTTCCTTTATATTTGAAGCTTCAGCAATAACCTTCACATCCTTGCAATAAATTGCCAAAAAATTTTGAAGGGTTTCCCTGCTGGTGGATTCATCTTCTATAATAATTGCAGTAAGCATATAAAAAATATTAACTTGTAATTGGTTTATTTTCGTACAGATATCTACAGGGAATACTAATATTAACAAGGGTTCCTGTACTATTATCCCCGGAAAGATCCCGGATAGACACTTCAATGGGAAATTTGTACAATTTCTTAATAATGTTTATCCTGCTTTCTATATTCTTTAACCCGGTGGAAACATGCACTTTCTGGTTTTTGGTTTTTAATTCAGCTGAACGTTTTCTTCCTATCCCATTATCACTGATCAGGACTTGTATACTTGAATTATCTTCAAGGAAAGAAACTTTCAATTTACCTTTTTCTTCCTTGTATCGAAGGCCGTGCCAAATAGCATTTTCTATGTAAGGTTGAATTAACATGGGAGGAATTTCCAATTCAGACGTATTTAAATTGGGACTTATTTCAATTTCGTAGTCAAATTTGTCATTAAACCTAGAATACTCGAGTGCCAAATACAACCTAATGGTATCTATTTCATTAATTAAGGGTATAAAATCGTGTTTTGAATTTTCCATTACCTGGCGCATCAACCTGGAGAAATCTGTTAAATACTTATTAGCCATCCTGGGGTCATTCCTAGAAATATAACTATTCACAGAGTTCAACGAATTATAAATAAAATGCGGGTTCATCTGGCTTCTTAAAGATTTCACAGCCAACAACTGGTTTGCCCTTCTCTTTTGATAAGAACTCCTGTAAAGGAAAAAAGATGCTAACATGAGTAACAACATCCCGGAAATAAGGGAATAGGTAAAGATTTTTTGGGTTTTTAGTTTTTCTAGGTTTACTTCTTGTTCCTGTTGAAGTAATAAAATTGTCTTCTCATTAATTTCTAAATCTTTCTCCAACATACTCAACCTTTGCAATTTTCTATTGAGAGTGGCGGTAAGTTCAAGATCCGTCCTAATATCCTTTTCTTTTTTAAAATGTAAAGCATCCATAGTTTCCACGTATTGCTTGTAAACTTCCAAGGCCTTATCATAGAGTTTGGCCTTATCATAGGCAGAAGAAAGAGTTTTTAACCCAATGCTCTTCTTTTCCAGGTCGCCACTTCGAGAAGACAATTCAATACTCTTTTCTATATAAGGAATAGCCTTTTCCTCTTCATCTTGCTCCATGTATATATTACCTATCTCCAGGTGATCATCAGCTTGTTCATTAACATCATTATTTTGCCGATCTATATTCAAAATTTCCTGTCGTACTTCTAGCTCCTTCTTATAGTTTTTGGCCTTTCGATATGCATTTCCCTGGTTTTTCAAAGTACTAATAAGTATTTCATCACCTGCAGACTCTTTGGCCAGTTCCGCTGTTTGCTCATAAGTACGAATGGCTTTTTTCGTGTCATTTTTTTCAAGGTAAACCTGGCCAATTTTATTTTGTACGACAACTATGCCTTCCTTATTTTTTCTTTTTTCCTCTATTTTCAAGATATCCTGGTATATCCCCAGGGCCTCACTTGTTTTTCCTTCATTCAAGTACAATTCAGCAAGCTTATGTTGGGCTTTAACCAATTTCGGTAAGTCCATCTTTTCTTTTACCGCCGTAATATAAAATTCCAAGTATTGCCTACTTTTTATAATATCATCAATTCTTTTAAATGATTCCGCCAACAACCACCAAATTTCCAAGGTTTCACTTTTATTGTCTATTCTGGAAAAAATTCGTAATGCCTTTTTATAATATTCGATTGCCAAATCATCCTGTAAAAGTTGACTATTAATAATGCCTAAAACTTTATATGAAATACCTTCCAATAATTCATTTTTCTGCTTTATGCTCTGCTCTAATACTTTTTCCACGTAATCAAAAGACTTGTTAGGATCCTTCTTAGAATAAAATAAAGCAGAATCAATGTATTTTCTTGAAAGATTTTGATTTCGATCAGTGGCGAAATACTTGTAAAAAGAAGATCTCTCTTGCTCCAGGTTATATAAATGGAAAAAAAAAACATAAAAAAACGAACAAATAACTCCTTAGGTTAAATTTCAAATAATCTACTATATATTTTTTTTACTTTAAACAACGTTTAAGCATACATA
>CAZOSQ010000482.1:0-2758 GCA_964582245.1 uncultured Bacteroidales bacterium
CTCTTTATAAAATAGTTGATGGGCAAGTTATCAGCAGAATGACCATAATGCCTGTTTCCCAATTTTCTATTTTTCACCTGGCGCTTAATAGTGATTTGAATAATTTCGGGCTGAATAATTCCATATATACAATTTCTAACGTGGAAAAAGATGGTGATATGGTAATCACCACGTGGTCTCCTCCTGAAAAATATAAAGAACAACTAGGGAAAGTTCTAGTGTCAAATAAAAACAAGAAATTGTTTGGGATAGTTTTCTATCACGTGGATGGGCAAATTTTGAAGAAACAATTTTTTGAAAAATTTATCAATGTTGGCGGTTTGGTATTTCCCGGGGAAATAACAGAAATAACCTATGTAAATGGTCAAGAAAATTACCAGGTAACCACCTTTAAAAATATAATAGTTGATGAGATTGGTGAAGAGAATATGTATAATTATCCTATTCCAGGCATGCATCCTTAAAGGTCATTCACAATTATCTTCTGATATCGAGATTTTCAAAGATATTTTTCATGTACATGATGATAAACAGGATTATGCTTTTGCAAAAAATATTTCCAATGAATTGGAATTGATTTCTTCCAGTTTGTTTTTAGGATATAAATCATTTATTTCTTCACAAGATATGGCTTCTTGTGTATTCTATCCTTCTTGTTCAGTTTATTCTATAAAAACCATTAAGAAAAATGGATTTGTAATAGGAATTATGGATAGCTTTGATCGTTTAACCAGGTGCAATGGATTAAGCCATGAAAATTATCTCATTCACGAAGAAACTCATTTATTATATGATCCGGTCGAATAAAATCTTTGTACTTCTTGTTTTCTCACTAATTTATAATATAAACTTGGTTTGCCAAGACTTATTCGACCTGGGGAATTCAAGGAAGTTTGGGAAGTACCTTTTTAATACAGAGCAGTATGAATTTGCTTCTAAAGAATTTGAACGCGTTGTTTTCCTTGACCCACGAGATACCTCATCCGTCTTATTTTTAGTAAAATGCTATAGGAAAACAGCCCAATACGATATGGGAATACAAGCAATTAAGCTTCATATTGATCCAATTACCAGCAACCTACAAACTCCTTTCGCCGATGAATATTTTAAACTCCTGGTATTAAAAGACAATTATCATTCCGCTTTAAATTTCCTTGAAAATAATAGTTACTTAACGGAGAAATCCAGGAAAAACTACCAATTGAGTACTTATATATTGATGAAAAAATGGGATGAGGCTGTATTATTGGGAAATGAATCTCCTGGTATAAATGCCAAATTAAAAGAATTAGCTCAAGAAGGTTTGGAAATAAAGTACAAGAGTCCTGCATTGGCCATGTCATTGTCTGCTATTATTCCCGGTACAGGTAAAATGTACACGAAAAACTGGAAAGATGGTATCATCACGTTTCTTTTTGTTGGAGGAACAGCTTTCTAAGCCTATAGAGGCTTTAATAAAAACGGCATAGAAAGTGGGTATGGATGGATATTTGGTTCTTTATCTTTTGGTTTTTATATAGGAAATATATATGGGGCAGGAAAAAGTGCAAAAAAATATAATAAACGATTGGATGATGGTTTTTTATACCAGGCAAAGGATATTATTTTCACTGATTTTTAGTATTTTATTTTCTGTTTTACAGGGACAAGATTTATTTAAAACTCTCGGACTGGCAGATCAAAAATATGACCGTGAAGATTATAAAGGAGCATTGATTGATTATCAAAGAGTATTATTTTTTAGTGAAAAGAATGAAGCAATTATTTTTGAAAAAATCGGGAATTGCTATTTCCAAATGAATGACTATTCAAAAGCTGAAAAAAATTATGATTACGCCTATTTTCAGTTCAGTAATGATAGTTTAAAGAAGGAAATGATTTTTAAGAAAGTGGCGTGCTTTATTTTATCCAAAAAGTTTCATTTAGGTCTTGTTGAAATGTATAACCTTGATGATTCTTTGTCCGTGTACTTTCATGAAAAACGCTCTTTATACCAGGGAGTATGTTACTGGGGATTGGAAAATTTCGAATCTTCCAGGAATCACTTCACTAACCTTTTAGTTCATGACCAAACCGCTATAGAACAACTAAATAAACTTTTTACCAAGCAGTATATCAACAGACCTAACCCGAAAACTGCAAAACTTTTGAGCATTGTGTTTCCTGGATCTGGACAAATATATGCAGGAGATTTGAAGAACGGGATCAATTCTATTTTATTGACAGATGGATTAATTGTCCTTTTTGTTATAACAGGTTTAAATTACAGCTTCCTGGATGCAGTCATTTCTGTTCTTCCTTGGTTACAAAGATATTATCAAGGAGGTTATACCTCGGCAGAGAAAATTGCAACCCACAAAAGAAATATTAACCGGGAACAAACTTTTAAAGAAATTCTTGCATTGATTGAAAAGGTGGAAAATAAGGATTAACTGTTGATAGTTTGACTGTTTAGTTATTGATTGCGTGCATGGATAATCTAATTGTACTGAGGATTTCATAATGCTAGATGCATATTTTTTTTTGAACAGGTATAAAATTAAAACATATCATTAACATTTACTTAATCTTGTGAAAGCAGAAATACATATCGAAAAAAAGAGAGGTGAAAGTAAAATTTTTGAAAAAGATGCCTCCAAAAGTGGCTAATTTTATAAAATTTTCCAAATCATCCATCTTGATTACTTTATTTTCCCAATTTAGTTCTACTTTGACACATTTAAATTTTTATACCTATTATTAATGTCTATTTGTCTGA
>CAZOSQ010000483.1:0-2757 GCA_964582245.1 uncultured Bacteroidales bacterium
AAAAATATATCAGCTAACCCTTATGAAACATGAAAAACTTAAAGTAAGTTCCGTTAAAAATCTCCCGGACAAACAATATCTTCCTGGCCGGTATATCCTTCTGCACAAGCAGGTATATATTTACTGCCCTGGTAAATACTACGAATCGAAACTGTCCAATGCATTTTTCGAGAAACATTTAAAAGTCAGGGCCACTACCCGGAATTGGAAAACCGTGTTGAAACTTTCAGAATTAACTTTAAATGAAAAACCCGTAAAATAATTTACGATGAGAATAATACTTACAATCCTGCTTGCACTACATGGACTAGTCCATCTTTTTGTATTCACGAGGATATTTGGCTGGATAGATATTACACTGCTTGCCGGGAAAATATCAAAACCTTTTGGAATGGTTAGCCTAGCCGCTGGTTTGTTAATGGTTACCGCATCCTACCTGCATGCCAAGAAAACTTCCCATTGGTGGTTGTTGGCTTTCATCTCTATCCTTTTATCCCAGTTCCTCGTTTTTTATTATTGGGTTGGCACCTTCTACTGGACAGTTGCCAATCTTCTTATTTTTCTTTTTGCACTGGTGGATTTTAGCAAGTGGAAGTTCGACAGGAAGTACAAGTACGATATATTGATCGGGTTAGAACGAATAGGTTCCTTGAAGAATGAATTGTTGGAAGAACAGGATATAAAACATCTACCCGCTTTGGTGCAAAAATACCTTATTTATACCGGATCCATCGGTAAACCCAAGGTGAAAAGCATGAAGGTAGAATTTGCGGCTGAAATGCGCGGGAAAAAACAAGATTGGTTTTCACTCACCACGAGCCAACATAACTTTTTTGATCAATTAGAACGTTTTTTTTTCATGAAAGCCATTGTAAAAGGTCTTCCAGCCAGGGGATACCACCTTTACCGGAATAACCAGGCCGGCATGAAGGTTAAAATGTTCTCCATGATTCCAATTGTCAAAAAAAGCGGCAAGGAACTATTTATCGCGGAGACTGTCACCCTGTTAAATGATATGTGTTTCCTGGCTCCCCCTTCATTGATTGACAAACGTATCCAGTGGGAGGAGATTGATCATTTTTCCGTCAAGGCCTTTCTTACCAACCAGGGGACAACCGTTTCGGCAATATTACATTTCAATGAAATGGGACAGTTGATTAACTTTGTTTCACGAGACAGGTACGATATTAATGAAATGAAGCAATATACCTTTTCAACTCCTATAAAAGACTACAGGGAAATCAATGGTTATCAATTAGCTCATTATGGCGAAGCTATTTGGCATTACCCGGGGGAAGAGTTCGTGTATGGAAAATATCATTTAAAAGATATACGGTATAACATTTAATTAGCTTTCCCTTGACATAAGTTTTCTCGGGCTAACCACCTTGTTTTACTTTCTCCATGCAGGATGGAAGGATTTACAATATGGTGCTGGTGACAATAAAATGTTACGGCAGGATATTTTATTGGTTTGAATTTGATTAGATCACTGCTTTTTGAATAAAAATTTTGATTTGTAAAAATAATATTGTAAAATTGATATAGAAAAAACATCCATGTAAAGGTTGAATTGAAATTCATTTGCCAAGTTTTGCAAAGGAAAGCAGGAAAAGAAGTTAAAGAGTACTCGTTACTCGCGTGAAACATGGAAACAGGATGAAAAAGTTTTTATTTACTTGATATATTAACACGATTAAAAACATAAATAATTGCCTTACTGTACTTTGCCAAAAGTTCAGGAAGCGGAGCCACGTTTTTTTGGGAAATAAGGTACGTTTTATTAACGAAAATATTATGAAGAGTTAAATGTTACCAGGGATAATAAAAACTGAACAAGTCACCCATAAGGGAGAAAAGAGGTTAAAATTGATATTCCCTTACGATGAAGCATTAACCCGGGAGGTCAAGAAAATAAAAGGTGCCAGGTGGAGCAAGACCCTGAAATCCTGGCACGTTCCATATGGTATGAAAAATGATCTTTTACCCCGGGCAAGGCAGGAAGAAAAACATGTACAGGAAACCTTGCAAGTAACTATATTAATAGACAAGCCCGGGAAAAAGCTATTTGTCCAACATGATTTCGACCGTGATTTATTTAGTTGGTTGAATCGCCTGGATGAAGGTAGGTGGGACAAGGTTACCAAGCAATGGGTATTCCCGGGCAACAATAAAATTTACAAGGAAATATCAGGCTATTTAAACCAGCATGGGTACCAATGGAAAAGGATTGGTGTAAAAAACGGGCCTAACGCTGGAATACCTCCCATGGTAGAAAATGAGGCCATGAAAGCATTTCGTGAAGTAATGGCCCTAAGAAGGTTAAGCCCGTGCACCCGGGGTATCTACCTCTATTTTTTCAACCAATTCCTTCAAGATCATGCCGGCAAAGATATACAAGGGTTGAAATTTTCCAGTATCCATTCATATATCAAGGAAAATGCAGCCAACAAGGGCCTGACCCAAAAGAAACAGATGATGGCAGCGATCAAGTTTTACTATGAGAAAGCTTTAGGTCGACCCAAGATGTTTTTTAACCTTGGAAAGGAGCATGAAATCAAACCAGCCTGCACTTTCATACCATTTCACACCTTTAAAGAATATACCTCGAATATCAATTCAGCACCAGGTAAGCTATTGCTTTTCCTGGTTTTCCATTTAAACCTCGACCAAGAAGAGATCATTAACTTAAAACTTGAATGCAGCAATACCATTATCGAGAAGTATATCAACATCAACCATGATCATATAGTGGCT
>CAZOSQ010000484.1:0-2746 GCA_964582245.1 uncultured Bacteroidales bacterium
GAAACACCATTTCTTTCTTCCGATGGTCAAAGACTATATTTTAGCTCACAAGGACATGATAACATCGGGGGATATGATGTTTTTTATTCAGAAAAAGGAAACGATGGAAAATGGTCCAAACCTGTTAACGTGGGTTATCCTATAAGTACCACCGATGATGACCTTTTCTTTTTCCCCGTGCAAGATGGCTCGAAGGGATATATGGCTAATTGCTTAAATGATGGATTTGGTAAAGAAGATATTTATCAATTTGAAATTTTATTAAAACAAGCTCAAGAAGATGATTACAATATCAAGGAATTGATGTTATTAACTCACTTGAAAGATTAATTCTTTTTTAGAAATAAAAGGTGATGGTTCCCCTGGAAAACGATTTAATTAAATTACGGGCTGTTGAAACCAGTGATATAGATCTAATATACGAGTGGGAAAACAACCCCGATATATGGTTAGTAAGCAACACTTTAACGCCTTTTTCAAAACATATAATAAAGAAGTATATTGAAACCGCTCACCTTGACATTTATGAAACCAAGCAGTTGAGGTTAATGATTGAAACTAAAAATGGAGAAAAGGAAAAAACAATTGGAGCTATAGATCTTTTCGATTTTGATCCACGTAACAGGAGGGCAGGGATTGGTATTTTAATTGGAGATAAAAAATCTAGGCGAAATGGATATGCTTCTGCCTCTTTGAACATATTGATTCCTTATGCATTTAAAACCTTACTACTGCATCAATTGTATTGTAATATTTCAGTTAGTAATAAAGCTAGTTTGAATCTCTTTAAATCAAATGGTTTTAAAATCGTGGGCGAGAAAAAAGAATGGCTTTTTACAGGTAAAGAATACGAGGGAGAATATTTTCTCCAGTTAATCAATCATGAATTATAGAGGAATAGTCAGGAATATCTTTCAAAAAAACACATTTTTTTTCATCGAGATCAATTTTGCAGCAATAATGGGATATTCCATTTGTAACTACTAGGTAATTTACCTTTAAAACCATGTTGTATCTTGCTATTTGATCAAATACGGATTGTGTTATTTTAATTCTTGGTGCTTTAAATTCCACGATCATAATAGGTTTTCCTGACCTGTTAAATATTACAAGATCACCGCGCTTTTCCAGCTTATTAAGTTTAAGAGAATATTCAATTGAAAGTAGAGAGGGAGGATATTTTTTTTCTTCTATTAAATATCTTGTGAAATTTTGACGAACCCATTCTTCAGGTGTCAAGACAACAAATTTCTTTCTTATATTGTCAAAAATAAATTTTATTTTGTCACCAGATTTTATATTAAAAGAATAAGTTGGTAAATTTAAAGAATCCATATATTTAAGTTCTTTTTAAAAAACACATGACTTTTCAGCAGATATTGAATGACTTACATAAGAAAATTTATAAACCCATTTATTTTTTAATGGGCGATGAACCCTATTTTATTGATAAAATTACGGAATTTATACAGGAAAATGTTTTAAATGAAGCAGAAAAATCATTTAATCAAACAATTCTTTATGGCAAAGATTCAACCATTGAAATGGTTATTAATTCAGCCAAAAGATACCCGATGATGTCTAACCAGCAAGTTGTTATAGTTAAAGAAGCTCAAAATTTAAATAATATTGATGATTTAATATATTATGCCGAACATCCTTTAAATTCTACAATTTTAGTAATTAATTACAAGTATAAAAAACTGGATAAGAGGAAAAAGTTGTATAAATTGATCGAGAAGGCAGGGGTTTTATTTGACTCAGCCAAACTTTATGAAGATAAGGTGCCCAATTGGATTACAACATACCTGCAAGAAAAGGGATATACAATAGATCCTAAAGCGTCTTTATTATTAACTGAATTTTTAGGAAATGATCTTAATAAAATTTCCAATGAGCTTGACAAGTTAATTATCACCATCCCTGGGAATGATAAAAAAATTTCTAATGATCATATAGAGAAAAATATAGGAATAAGCAAGGATTATAATAATTTTGAATTAAATAATGCTTTATCTGGTAAAGATGTTTTAAAGGCTAACCGGATTATTAAATATTTTGAAAAAAATCCGAAAGATAATCCAATTGTTTTAACTATATCAATGTTATACATGCATTTCAATAGGATACTTTTATATCATTTCCTTAAAGATAAATCAAGGCAAGGTGTTGCTGCAGCCTTAAAAATAAATCCTTATTTTATTAAAGATTACGAAAAAGCGGCTCGAAATTATTCTCCAAAAAAGGTGGTGGAAATTATTTCTTTATTGAGGGAGTATGATTTAAAATCTAAAGGTTTCGGTAATGTATCAAGCCAGCAGGGAGAATTATTAAAGGAGTTAGTTTTTAAAATTTTACATTAAAAAGAAGATGATTATTTCTATTATCATAATTATTATTACTTTTTTAATTTCTTCGTGGGCCTTTAATAACAAAAAAGTATTAGAAGCTACTTTATTTAACCCGTATTTAGTTTACTACCAAAATGAATATTATAGGTTAATTACACATGGTTTTATCCATGCCAATTGGACCCATCTAATTGTTAACATGCTTAGTTTTTTCTTTTTTGCGACAATTGTGGCTACTAAAATGGAGTCTGTATTAGTTTTTTCAGCTTTTTACCTTTCCGCGATCATTCTAGCTTCTATCCGAACATTATTTAAGCATAAAAATCATAGGAACTACAATTCATTAGGAGCTTCAGGAGGTGTTTCGGCAGTGATATTTGCAAATATTATCTATA
>CAZOSQ010000485.1:0-2738 GCA_964582245.1 uncultured Bacteroidales bacterium
AGATGGAATCCAATTTGAAGAACCTTCCGAGTATATGTTTAGCTTTAACAACCCACTGGGAGCCTGTCCTTCTTGCGAGGGGTATGGCAAGGTTATTGGAATTGATGAAGATCTCGTGATTCCCGATAAGAGTTTGTCTATTTATGATGGAGCAGTTATATGTTGGAAGGGAGAAAAAATGGGTAAATGGAAGGATAATCTTGTTATGAATGCAGGTGAATTTAATTTTCCCATTCATAAACCCTATTATGAATTAACTCCCGCTCAGAGAACTGTATTATGGAAAGGGAACCAGTATTTTAAAGGGTTGGATACATTTTTTAATCATTTGGAGGAGAAAAAGTACAAGATCCAATACAGGGTTATGTTGTCAAAATACCGGGGAAAGACAACATGTCCTGCTTGCAATGGAACCCGGTTAAAAAGTGAAGCTTCATTCGTGAAAATTGGTGAAAAACCAATCCAAGAATTAGTTCTCATGCCAATAGACGATTTGGCCGTGTTTATAAAAAAATTGAATTTTTCTCAACATGACTTGAAAATTGCAGGAAGAATAATGAGAGAGATTACATCCCGGATAGACTTTTTACAGGATGTTGGATTGGGATACCTAGCCTTAAACAGGCTATCCAATACTTTATCGGGAGGTGAATCCCAGCGAATAAATTTGGCTACTTCTCTTGGGAGCAGCCTGGTCGGGTCCTTATATATCTTGGATGAACCAAGTATTGGTTTGCATGCACGCGATACCAAAAGACTTATTTCAGTTCTAAAAAAATTAAGAGATATTGGAAATACCGTTATCGTGGTTGAACATGAGGAGGAAATTATCAAGGAAGCTGACCAAATAATCGATATAGGCCCTAAGGCTGGGAGAAACGGTGGACAGGTGATTTTTCAAGGGAAATACCAAGAACTTGAAAATACTTCCACCAGTTTAACAGCAAAATATATGACAGGTAATGAATTGATTCCTATTCCATCCAGCAGGAGGAAGTGGAACAATTTCATCCAGGTGACCGGTGCAAGGCAACATAATCTTAAAAATATTACAGCCAAATTTCCCTTGAATGTTTTAACAGTGGTTTCCGGGGTTAGTGGTTCCGGTAAATCTTCGCTCGTTTCAGATATCCTGTACCCGGCATTAAATAAAAGGTACAATGCTTATGGAGAAAAAACAGGTCAGCATGATTCTGTTACCGGTGATCTAGATATGATTGCCAATATTGAATTTGTTGACCAGAATCCTATTGGTAAATCTTCAAGATCTAACCCGGTGACTTATTTAAAAGCTTATGATGAGATCAGGAAGATCTTTTCATCCCAGCACCTGGCTAAGATGAATAACCTTAAACCCTCTCATTTCTCATTCAATATTGATGGAGGAAGGTGTGATGAATGCCAAGGAGAAGGTACAATTACTGTTGAAATGCAATTTATGGCAGATGTTAAGCTTCTATGCGAGAGTTGCGGTGGAAAAAGATTTAAAGAGGAAGTTCTTGATGTGCAATACCAGGGAAAAAACATACATGATGTACTGGAAATGACGGTGAATGAATCCATAGAATTTTTTGGCCAATTTGAAGGAACACCGGGGAAGAAGATTGTCGAGAAACTACAACCTTTATCTGATGTAGGGCTTGGTTATGTGAAATTAGGTCAATCCTCTAGTACATTAAGTGGGGGAGAAAGTCAGAGGGTAAAACTAGCTTCCTTTTTGAGCAAGGAATCACAAGCCAATTCGATGCTTTTTATTTTCGATGAACCTACTACAGGATTGCATTTTCATGATATCAGGAAATTGCTTGATGCTTTTAATTCTTTAATTGATAGGGGGCACAGCATTATCGTGATAGAACATAACATGGAAATTATAAAGTCTGCCGATTGGATTTTAGATATTGGACCCGAGGGGGGAGAAGAAGGGGGAAATATAGTTTTTGAAGGTACTCCCGAGAATCTGGTGAAAAGTGAAGCCTCTTATACAGCGAGATATTTAAAAGAAAAATTACCTGTCGTCGGTGTATAAAAGAAAAACCCGGGATTCCCGGGTTTTTACAGCTATAAATATTTGTAATTAACTTTTATTCTCCTTCTCCAAATACCTTGACTAATATTTCGCCAACCTCTTTGGCTGCTGCAGTTACGGCGTTGGATAAATATTGCCATGGGTCTCTCCGTATTTTTATTTCTTCTTTTCCCACTTTGAAAAATAAACCATCCAATGCTTTGTCAGTAGAAAATTCACCAAGGCTATTGGTTGTAATAGGTTTCAGGTTTGTTTTGTTATACTCATCCGCAATGGGAGTTCCCAATAATGATGCAGTCAATTTTTCAGCTTCAATAGCCACCATTAATAAATCGTAAGCATCATTGTATTTTGTTTTTAAGCTGTTAAAAGCATCATTAGGAGAAAAACTTTCTCCTGATTTTTTACCCAATAAAGGTTCATCTAAAAATTTATCAATTTTTGGAGCATAAACTCCTATTAAGGGTGATTTTGTTTTAGATTTAAAATATTGTGTAGCTGCTGTGGAATCAAAGCTAGAAGCTTTCATTTGTGTTCCAGCAGGATTATTACCATTTAGTATTTCCCATGCTTCATCATTGACATGCTTGTGATGGCATCGCCAAATATAGGGCTCGCTTCTGTTGCAGCCGATTCTGCTGCTTTATTAACACCTAAAACAACATTTTCAAATAGTGGATCTGTTATTTCACTAAAATATGTTCCTAAC
>CAZOSQ010000486.1:0-2708 GCA_964582245.1 uncultured Bacteroidales bacterium
CCCTGCAATAGCTCCTTTTATGATTCGTGAAACATCTTCCACTAAAGATATGTTTTTTCGTGATTTATAATCCATTACAATTTAATAAATTTACATATTTTTAGCAGAAGAAAAAAATCTATTTTTGATCATTCACAACTTTTTTATTAAATTCAATTAATTCATCCTTATATTCTCCCGGATCAAAAGAACTGGCATTTGATACCCATGTCCAAAATTCATCGTAAGATTCTTCCTGTTTTACTTCCTGAAATTTATCTATTATCATGTTATTTTTATAGAAAGATGTTTTTTATCTTTCAAGGGTTGCGTTACTTGTTAACTTTTTATTCTTCCATTCAACAAAAGCTTACTATTGATCTCAAAGAATCATATTCTAGACATTTATACATATTGTTCCTGTTTCTAAAAAAATTAAAAAATAACTGGCCCTAATTTTAATCGTGAGGCCAAACATTGCTCTATTATATAAAAAACCCACCACTTAAAGCTTAAAAAGTGGCGGGTTTCATCATCTAAAAATCAAGAACTACTACTTCTTGGGTTTACCTTCACTTCCTGAAATACTATCTCGCATTTTAGTATCAGCTTCTACGTTTTTCATCTTATAATAATCCATTATTCCAAGGTTTCCAGATTTAAAAGCCTCGGACATAGCCAAAGGAATTTGGGCTTCAGCTTCAATAACCTTGGCCCTAGCTTCTTGTGCCTTGGCTCTCATCTCTTGTTCTAAAGCCACGGCCATCGCTCTTCTTTCTTCAGCTTTCGCCTGTGCAATATTTTTATCTGCATTTGCTTGATCCATTTGTAAAACAGCCCCAATATTTTTCCCGATATCAATGTCAGCAATATCAATAGACAAAATTTCAAAAGCAGTTCCTGCATCTAATCCTTTATCCAATACCACCCTGGAAATATTATCAGGATTTTCAAGGACTTCTTTATGTGAGCTTGCTGAACCAATTGACGATACAATTCCCTCTCCAACCCTGGCCAGGACAGTATCTTCGCCTGCACCACCGACTAATTGCTTGATATTTGCCCTTACAGTAACACGTGCTTTAGCGATAAGCTGTATTCCATCCTTTGCCACGGCAGTAACGGGAGGTGTATTTATCACTTTTGGATTCACGGACATTTGAACAGCTTCAAAAACATCCCTTCCTGCTAAATCAATGGCAGTTGCCATTTTAAAACTGAGATCAATGTTCGCCTTACTGGCTGAAACTAAAGCGTGTACAACTTTCTCAACATTTCCACCTGCCAGGTAATGTGCTTCCAAATCATTCCTATTCAAATGGAGACCTGCCTTGGTTCCTTCAATCATGGCTCGGACAATCACTCCCGGGGGAACTTTCCTCCAACGCATAAAAATTAATTGTATCAACGAAATCCTTACACCGGAAACCAATGCTTGAAACCACAAGTTAAGTGGTATTAGGTATAACAAGATAAACAAAAAGACTATACCTACAATGATAAAAATAATGTATGTTCCTAGTTCATTCATGAATTTTGGGTTTTAGGTTTTATAATTATATTCGTATTTAATACTTTCACTACTTCAATTTCTGTATTTGGATTTATAATTCCTTCTAGTGATTTTGCTTCTACCACCATATCATTAACCATTACTTTTCCCATGGGGGAGATTCGGGTAATTGTTATCCCCTTATCACCAGTCTTAATTTTCTCGGATAAAGGAACATCTGTTATCGTGCTGATTACGTTGGTATCAAGCATTATTCTTTTCCATGTCCCCGAACGCAATGAAAAGATCAAGGCGATAAACAAGCTCAATAATGAACCCAAAAGAACATAATTCCCTGTTGTTGCTCCCCGGGTGTTATAAGCAATAAAAATAGCCCCGACAATAAGTAATAAACCACCTATACCTGCCACGGTGATACCGGGAACAACGAAAAACTCCATCAAAACAAGTATGATGCCGAGTAAAACCAGTAAAACAATAGCAGTAATTGACATGAAAAAAATTATTTACCAAAAGTCACGGTTATTATATTCCTAATCAATAGTTGCCTTTAATCCTCTATCAGTTAATCCTTTCTTCATCGGCCTCAAAAAATTCAAGGATCCCTTTTTCACTTCACATTTTCCCTTGTAATGAACTAAGTATGTACATTGTTCCGCTTGAACCACATCATGGTTACATACATCTACCAAAGAATCAATCACATAATCAAAGGTATGTTTGTCATCATTGTGAAGCACGAGGCACCTGATTTTTTTCGTTTTTTCATCCTGGACATCTACTGGACGAGCCTTTCCCTTAATATCCTTTTTCGTTACCATATCCCGTGTTATTGGCAGTTATTGATTCTTCAAAAATAATAATTTTTTTATTGAAACCTGATAAAATAATCATTTATTTCTGTAATTTTCCTCTTTAAGCTCCACAATGATAAACCAGATCTTTACCCTGATTCGAATTAATTGATTTCTTACTTCTACATTTCAAAATACTTATTTCTTTTAAGTTTTTTAAGAGCAAATCTTTTTTAATTCTTATTGTTACATTTTCTTTTTTTTATTTATCGCTTTAGCAATTCGTAATTAATGGCCACAGTCAATGAAAAAAGTTGCTAAAATCAATTTCATAAGTCTGTATCCAAAGTAATCTCTAAAATTAAAATTTGATGTATTTTTCCAGGAGCAGTATTCATTTTGGCCAGTATCTATAAATAATT
>CAZOSQ010000487.1:0-2701 GCA_964582245.1 uncultured Bacteroidales bacterium
GATGAAATTTTAAAAGGTCGAAGCCAATTAAAAGAAAGATGGGAAGTTATTTTATGTATTCCAGTTGCACATCCAGGTAGTATACGAGAATTGGCTAAATATATGTCTATTGACAAGTTAACAGATTCTTGTATCGTTGCTTAC
This sequence comes from uncultured Bacteroidales bacterium, assembly GCA_964582245.1. Classification (GTDB taxonomy): domain Bacteria; phylum Bacteroidota; class Bacteroidia; order Bacteroidales; family CAZOSQ01; genus CAZOSQ01. The sequence continues at coordinate 145 of CAZOSQ010000487.1, forward strand.
TCGAACCTTTCAGGGTTTAATGAATTTATCAAATTGGGAATACCTTTTAATGTAATCTCACCTTTCTCTTACCAGGGAAAGAAATCCAACAACTTTTTTAAAAATAAAACCTGGGACGTTTACCCAACTTACCAGGAATACCTGGATATTATGGAGCATTTCGCCGATTCTTTCCCGGGTATTTGTAAACTGGTGAATATTGGACATTCTATCAATAACAAGAAAATACTTGCTGTTAAGATTTCTGACAATGTAAAAGAAGATGAACCAGAACCGGAATTTTTTTATTCCTCCACCATGCATGGTGATGAAGTAACCGGTTACATACTCATGCTTAGGCTGATTGATTATCTTTTAAACAACTATCCTTCCGATGCACAGGTTAAAAAATTGGTAGACAATATGGAGATTTGGATCAATCCCTTGGCAAATCCTGATGGCACCTACTTTTTATCTGACACGATACGGGAACCTAAAAGATTCAACATAAACAACAAGGATCTTAACCGGGATTATCCCACTCTAAGTTTTCCCGGGAAAGAGGTTGAACAGGAAAATAAAGTCATGATTGAATTCATGAAGAAAAGAAATTTTTCATTATCCGCGAACCTGCATGGTGGCGAAGAAGTTGTCAATTACCCTTGGGATTCCAGGTTTTACCTCCATGCAGATAATGACTGGTATATTTATATCTCAAGACAATACGCGGATACCGTTCAATCGTATTCCCCCCCGGGATATTTTACCAGCCTGAACAATGGTATCACAAACGGGTATGATTGGTATTATGTAGAGGGCGGCAGGCAAGATTTCGTGAATTATTTCCTGGGAGGAAGAGAAACAACCATTGAATTGACAATTGATAAAATCCCATTACCTTCCCGGTTACCCTTTTTTTGGGAATATCATTACAGGTCTCTCCTTAATTATATCCAGCAAGGTTCTTATGGGATTAATGGTTTTGTAATGGATTCTATCACCGGTGTACCACTGGAGGCAAAGATAGAAGTCGTTGGACACGATTCTATTGGATCGCATGTTCATTCCGATTCCATACATGGTTTTTTCTCCAGGCACCTGGTAGAAGGATATTATGACCTGCTGGTTTCTGCCAATTACTACATGCCAAAAAAAATTGAAACAGTTGCTGTATTACAAAATGAATAGGTTGAAGTCAATGTTAGCTTAGCCCCTATTATAAAATTCAATGATAAAATACATTTAATTTACAACTTGGTTAACAACGTGGTAGAAATCAATTTTGAAAGCGAAAAAGAACAAAAGTTTTCTTATCACCTAGTGGATGTATTGGGAAAAACAATAGAAAAAGGAGAATTTATAGTTTTTGAGGGCTTTCACTTGAAACAATTAGATGTTAGTTACCTGGATGATGGTCCTTATTTTTTAAAAATAATGGGTAAAAAAACCTCGGCAACCCCAATGTTTATTAAAATTCACTGACCCGATTTTATGACAAACAAAAATTGATTATATCAAATGGTGATCCTTGAATAATATCGGACATATCAAAATGAACAAAAAACTTGCTTGAAATATTAATATGATATGCCACGTTATTAAATTTAACCTGGATGAAGAATTAAGAAAAGGAAATATTGGAGAATTAAAAATGAAGAAGATTATTTTCGTGGTTGTGATTTCCATTTTTGGAACATATTCGGTTCTTGGACAAAATGTTAAAAATATTCCCTCGGAAAAACCCAAACTTGTCGTGGGTATTATCATAGAACAAATGAGATATGATTACATGTTCAGGTACTGGGATAAATTAGGTAATGATGGTTTTAAAAAATTAATTGAAAGTGGCACATTCTGTAAAAATGCCCGTTTTGACTATCTTTTCACCCAGGGAGACGTGGGACAAGCCACCATTTCCACGGGTGCCAATCCCAAGGATCATGGAATAATTGCAAATTCTTGGTTCGACCGGTTAAAGAAAGAAATTGTATCTTCTGCTTATGATAAAGATGTAAACACGATAGAGGGAAGTTTTTATTCGGGTAAATATTCTCCAAAAAATTTACTATCCACTACCTACCAGGATGAATTATCTATTTATAATAACCGGAAATCAAAAGTTTTTGGGGTAGGTTTAAAAAGTAGTTCAGCAGTTTTATCATCAGGAATATTAGCCAATGGAGCTTATTGGTTTGATGAGAAAAAAGGTAATTGGATATCAAGCTCTTATTACATGGATTTTCTTCCTAGTTGGGTTAGTAGCTTTAATGAAAAAAAATTCCCCGATACATACCTGGAACGAGAATGGACAACTTTATTTCCCCTTGCCGAGTACAGGGAAAGTATCTCAGACACAAATAGCTTTGAAACAGGCATTAAGAAGAGATCCGTTTTCCCTTATGACCTGGAAAAATTAAGTAAAGAAAGAGGTAATAATAAAGATTATTCCGTTTTATTATCCACCCCTTATGCCAATGATTTAACCAAAGATTTTGCCATTAACCTGATCGTGGAAGAAAACATGGGGCAAGATGAATACACGGATGTTCTGACCGTGAGTTTTTCAGCCATGGATTAC
>CAZOSQ010000488.1:0-2652 GCA_964582245.1 uncultured Bacteroidales bacterium
CCTTTGCCAAAGGAATATGAAAGGGTAATGCCTACTACTCTTCCTTGCCAATAATTTTTCCCATGTATTTCTATATTATCATGATCAGCATGCCATATGATCCTGCCTTTATTAAAAACTTCATTCACGAACAAACGAATAGAGCCTTTATCTTTCAACACCTTCTTTTGCAGCCCCAGATTGATGTAAAAACGAGATCCTATCATTTCTATTCCATGTAAAGAAGGGGTTTGATACCAGGCAGTTATTTCAGTCGTGATTTTTTTTGGGAGAGTTACATAATGTCCCGACCATACATTCATAGACCATTGGTGATTTTTGTAACCAGTTTTATCATTAAAATAATTGACAAATCCATTCACATTGAAGCTTAACCTATACCATTTGGCAAGGGGTGCGTTGAAGGAAATATTCAGGTTCAGGTTTTCACGATAAGAGCCATTCCCCACGGTTCCATAAACAACGTGCCCCGAATCTACCTGGTAAGCATATTGCATACGGACATCATTTGTGTGGCTGTAAGAAAGCGAGGTAAAGACAGCGTTATGAAAAGAATGTTTTAACATTAGGGTGTGCGTGTATTCCGGCTCCAGGTAAGGATTTCCCTTGAAGTAGGTATACTCGTCCAGCAGGTAACTGAAAGGGTTTAGTTGGTGATAGCTTGGCCTGTCTATTCTTCGGTTATAATTCAGGGCTACCTGATTGTTTGAATCCAAGGAATATTGTGCGTAAAAAGATGGAAAAAAGTCTAAATAATTTTTATCCACACGCTCATTTAAGGTAATCGAGTGCCCTATGGAAATGGAATTTTCTGCACGCAACCCGGCTTTTAGTTGCACTTTTCCCTTTTCAAGATTCCAAGAAATATACCCGGCGGAAATATTTTCAGTGTACTCAAAATCATTAGTCCAACGTAGATCCGTAACCCATTGTTCGTTCAGGTAAGAAGAATAATTTACCTGGTTTAAAGTTTGTACATAAGAAGATTTTATTCCTGCCTCCAGCTTCATTTTTTTCCCGATTGGGTGAATATAATCACTTTTAAATGAGTATATTGAAAAATCGCTAGGAGTGTTGCCTTTCAGTAAGAAATTATCATGAAGGTGACTCCCGACCGCATCCAGGTAGCTCGTATTCATAAGCATGTCCCAGCTATTTTCATGCCTGGCAAAATCCAGGTTGGTAATAATCTCTCCCCCATTAGAATCCATGACATGCTTGTAATTTATATTGATGGAATTGTTAGTATAGATAAAATGCTCGTTTCCGAGTACTTCAACAATCGAATCTGCCAATAGTGATTCATTAAAAATCGAGTTGGTTTGATTAATATCAAAGTAATAGTTATTATACATGGACCTGGCAAGTACCCCAACGCTGTTTTTATTGTTAATATCTACATCCACTCCCATTTTAAAGCCATACCCTTGGTGTACATAATCCTTCAACCGGGCTATATCAAAGGTGGTTTCCCCGGAAGGCAATCGCATGTGCCGACTCATGTCCATTCCCTGGTATCCAATGTAGTTTAAAGGATTGAAACTTCCGTACACGTTAACCTTATTTTTTAAATAGCTTACACTCACACCCCCATTCCCGTTGATAGAGGTTCCATACCATCCTGTTGCATTGACAGAGCCATGAAACCCGGATTTCTTGTTTTTCTTCAGCACGATATTGATGATCCCTGAATTTCCTGCGGCATCATATCGAGCAGGTGGGTTGTGAATTATTTCTATTTTTTCCACCTCGTTCGATTGAATGGATTTCAAATAAGCAGATAAATGTACCCCAGACAGGTGAGTTTCCTTGTCATTGATAAGTACTAACACGCCTTGTTTTCCCCTGAGTTGAATATGATCGTCTTTATCAACGGATACCCCAGGTGATTTTTTTATTGTTTCAAAGACTGATTCACCAGAGGAAGTTATATGTTCACTGGTGTTGATGACCATCCTATCAGCTTTCATCATGATATAAGGCTTTTTCGCAACCACCTGGATCTCTTCTTGCGATAATATATTCATATCCAGATCAATATTCAATGACTTTCTTTTTTCTACCCGCAGACTATCCATTGAAACTTCTTGGTATCCCACCATTTGAGCCTTCAACTTGTAATAACCGGGTTTAATAGCATTAAAGACGTACCTGCCAGTGCTGTCGGTTAACGTGGTTTCCACTAATGTGCTGTCACCAGTCCATAAAGAAACATAAGCATAAAGGATAGGGGATGCATTTTCTTCATCGTAAACATTCCCCACAATCATACTCCCGGTAAAATTATTTTGGGCTTGAACCATGGTAAATGACATGAATAACAGGATAACCTGGATAATTTTTTTCATTTGTTTTCAAATTAAGATTTAACCGAATTTTATAATTAGATAGTTAATAGCTTATTACTTTAACTGGTTCGCCAATTTATTCTTCCCTGCATTTCAAACTTTTCTCCTTTAATTCAATTATCCTTTTCCTTTCAGTTCAGTAACCAGTAAGAATTATTATCCATTTGCAAGTTTATAAAAAAACTCGTACAAATCCAATTAAAATGATAGTTACATGATAAATACAGCGATTTTAATTCTACAAATTTCTTTTTATAAATTGAATATTGTAATTGACGGATCATACCCTAGATATGACACTAGT
>CAZOSQ010000489.1:0-2632 GCA_964582245.1 uncultured Bacteroidales bacterium
ACGGAATTTCCCGGGGGCGAAAACCTACCCACCACTTTTATATTTATTCTCCAAAGCCAATAATAATATAGCGTTTTTAATTTTATTTAAAATTTACCCAATCAGTAGTGAAAATTTATATTAAATTGCAATTTCATCCTTACTAATTTTTAATATCGGATGGAACATTCATGCGAAATGATTTTATTTTCACGGATCATCATGAATGTTTCTCATGAAAATTCTAAGGATTCCCTAAATTGAAAGCAACATTAATAGTGCTAAAAAGACGGAGATTAAAGTGACCCAAAATAATATAATTAACCTCTTTTTCCATACTTTTTCTAAAGAAACAGAAAAAAAGTATTCAGCATATTATTTCAAAAAATCTCTTTCTCAAATGCGTTTTGGTTTTATCACCGGAATCATTATTTACGCAATTTTCGGATACCTTGATTATTATATTGCTTTCGAGGAAAGGTACTTACTCTGGTCCATTCGATATCTAACAATATCTTTTTTTATCAGCGTTTACTTGTTTTCGTTCCATAAGAAATTTGAAAAAATATGGGAATACCTGGTTTCATTTAGTATTTACCTTGCCGGGTTGGGACTTATTATCATGATGTCAGTAAGTGAAAATGAAATTCGGCATATTTATTACGTTGGGCTAATTCTTGTTTTAATGTACGGTTATATTTTCGTACAATTGCGTTTTATATGGGCATTAATTGCTGGTTTAGGAATTACCCTTACTTACGAATATGCCGCTATTACCATATTTGACTTATCCTCAAAAAATTTAGTGAGCAATAATTTTTTTATTTTTTCTGCCAATATAATAGCCGGGTTTGCTTCCCTTTCCATAGAAAAATTTTCTAGAAAGGATTTTATTTCACAAAACTTGCTCAAGGAAGAACAAGAAAAGGTGAAAATAATTAACAGGAGCTTGGAAAGAAGGGTTTTGGAAAGAACGGAAGAATTAACTAAACTCAACCATGACCTTAAACTGGCAAAAACTAAGGCAGAAGAATCTGATAAACTGAAATCCGTTTTCCTATCCAATATGTCCCACGAAATTAGGACCCCAATGAACGGTATTATAGGTTTTGCCAGGTTATTAAAAAAAGACAATCTCAGTAATATAAAAAAAACCAAGTATGTTGATATAATCGTGGAAAGCGGCATGCACCTACTTAAAATCATTAATGACATCATTGATATTTCCAAGATAGAAGCCAATTTAATTGAATTAAATAATGAACCTTGCTGTCTAAACCACATCATGGATGAGATCAGGGAATATGCATTGCTGGAATTAAAAATAAACAATAAGAATAATATTTCCTTCTCTATTGAAAAAGGACTATCAAACAATGAAAGTTTTGTTACATGTGATAAAACAAGGGTGAGACAAATATTGATTAACTTGTTAACCAATGCTATTAAATTCACCAATGAGGGATTTATAAAAGTAGAATATCAAGTAATCAATGATGAAAACTTACTCTTCACGGTAAAAGATAGCGGAATAGGTATTCCTTCCGAAGATCACAAAACTATATTTGAACGATTTCGTCAAGCGGAAGGCCGTTTGATAAAAAAATACGGTGGCTCGGGGTTGGGTTTATCCATTTCACACAGCCTCATCAAAATGCTAGGTGGGGATATCTGGTTAGAATCATCTCCTGGTAAAGGATCTAATTTCTTTTTTACCCTACCATTGAAGAAAGTATCCAAAGAAGAGGTGGAAAGTACTTCATATGAAACTGTTAAAGATCAAGAATGGAAAGAACTAAAAATATTAATCGTGGAAGATGATATAGTTAGTTATAAATTTTTAAGAGAATCATTTGAACCCATGGGTGTTGAAATTATTTATGTCACTAATGGGGAAGTTGCGATCTCTATATTTAAAGAAAAAAATGTAGATTTAATATTGCTTGATATCAGGCTACCTGTAAAAAATGGTTACCAGGTCGCAAAGGAACTTCGGGCAATTGATAAGCAAATCCCCATTATTGCTCAAACTGCGTATGCCATGGAAGAAGATCGCTCAAAAGCCCTTGAAGCAGGATGTAATGATTATATAACAAAACCACTAAATTTCGAAAAATTGATTCGCATCATCCAACAATACGTCAATTAAGCAGGAGGTAGTAAAAAATTAGTTTCTAACTGAAAATAAATTGGGGCCATCAATTTCAAATAACACCGGGTGATCATCTTCAAATTTCTTTAAAACTAAGCTAATAATAGCTTCCCTCATGAATTTCGATTTGTTCCTTACCTTATATTTTTCACAATAAAGATTTATAGCATTTAATTCCTTGCTGTTAAAAACCAGCGATTGCCGTTTTGTCCTCTTTAAACCTTCATCTTTTATTGTTTTTCTTCTCACTATAAAAATCTTTTGTCACCCATGTAAATTTAAGGATGAGAATTTTACAAATATTTATTCGCACGGCAAATAATATTCAAAAATAGAAAATCCGGGAGTTTTTCTCTAACCCTCTTCCCATAAAGAATTAACAAGTTTCTAACAGCATCCTTAATTGAAAAATGATGTATTGCACGGGATATCGAATTAAAAAACCATATTCCAGGTATTTAAAGATAAAAATACCATACCAATGAGACAGTAATGATAGCA
>CAZOSQ010000490.1:0-2605 GCA_964582245.1 uncultured Bacteroidales bacterium
GGATACGGTTCCGTGAGAGGGAAGAGGTGAAAGTCCTCTTTCCGACTCGACTGTGCTTCATGCCGACAGAGATGCGAACCATTGAAACAGAATCATTAAATAATGAATATTGCAAGTGATTTTCCAATAATTGAAACTGGTAGATTCATTTTAAGACAATTTACCGAGGATGATTTAGAAAATGTTTTTAATGGACTTTCACATTCTGATGTAATCAAGTATTATGGGATTAGTTTCGATAGTTTAGAAGCAACTAAAGAGCAGATTGATTGGTTCAAAAAACTAGAAAAAGATGGTAAAGGAATTTGGTGGGCGATTTGCTCAAAAGACAATAATTCATTTTACGGAGCAGGTGGATTAAATGACTTAGATAAAACAAACAGAAAAGCAGAAATTGGATTTTGGCTTCTTCCTGAAAATTGGGGAAAAGGGATAATGAAAGAAGTAATGCCTAAGATATGCAAATACGGATTCGATAAACTTAAACTTCATCGAATTGAAGGATTTGTTGATGCAGATAACGAAAATTGCAAAAAAGGATTAGCTAAACTAGATTTTAAATATGAAGGGACAATGATAGACTGTGAAATTAAAGACGGAAGGTATATCAGTGTTGACATTTATGCGATGATTAATAAATAATATTATATAAGTATTAACACCGAAAATAAATGTTACCACTAAACAAGACAAATTGATACCACCCCTTTAAGAAAGGTTAATTTAAGAGGCATTACAAAAGGGGCTAAAATTTACCATTTAGGTGATAATGTATTGTTCCGTTTTGGAATTGAAACAAGCACATATTACTTGATATTTTATTATTAAACCATCGGGTAATACGAGCCAGAGGGAAGTCTTTCGCCTGTTTTAATATGGGTTCGATACCCATATTAAAACAAGACAGGCACTCTTGAATTTAGAATGCCTGTCAACAACCTTCGGTATAAAACTTCGCCGTTGGTCGTCTTTTGCCAAAAATTTAATGCTGTCTATTTAAAGTTGCCTTCCATGAAATAATTAATATGCTTATAATAAAGTATTTGCGAGTATATTTGAAGTCTTTGTGCTTCTTTACTAGAAGAAAATTTTTTTGGATAAAAAATTGCCACATGGCAACAATATCTCTTAACTCTTTTAAATATATACATAAAATCAATTTTTACCAAAAAAATATGATAAATAACCTATGTCGCCATGAATCAAGGAAATTAAATATTATATGAATGAATAGCTTATAATCTAATTAATAATGGTGGTATCATTTTTTACCGGTGGGTGGTATCATTTTATATCCTTATTAAAACCGGGATAGGAAAAGAACCTTTGATTTTCTTGGATTTACACATTATTGGGGAAGAAGTAAAAGGGGGGATAAGGTAGTTAAACGTTGCACCGCCTGCAAGAAAATGCGAAAGGCGAGACAAAATCTGCGAGAGAGTTGTAAAAACAACAGGCATTTACGGGTAGGGGAGCAGCTAAAACTACTAAACCAAAAACTGAGGGGAATGTATAACTATTATGGCATAAGAGGAAATTTTCGCTCAATCCATAGCCTGTACAGGTATACCATTCTCAACTGGTTAAAATGGTTAAATCGCCGAAGCCAGCGCAAAGAGTTATACCTGGCAGGGGTATCAGGAACTGTTAAAAAGATTTCAGTTGCTTTCTCCACGTATAGTTCATGCAAATGTGTAAATTTGTTGTGCTGCTGGTAGCGAAACGTAATTTTGGAGGAACCGGATACGGGAACCGGAGCGTAGCGGAGCTCATGACCTTAGGGAATAATTCTGTACGTCCGGTTCTGCGAGGGGGTAGGCGGAGTAATCCGCTATTCTATCTCAATTTCGGCAAAAATGTATTACCTGACACAACAATTCGCTGGAAAAAATTGTATCTTTATAAAAAATGGCTATATGAGTTTAGTATTAACAAATAAGACAATAAATAAATTCTTTGGATTTCTGGCACGATTAGATAACGGCACAAAAAAGAGACTGATTATTAAATTAACTGAGTCTATTGAAGAAAAAGACAAACCAAAGGTCAATCTAAGAGATTTATATGGAGCATGGGAAGATGCAAGAGATTCAGATGAAATTATTAAAGATATAAGAAATTCTAGAATTGATAAACAAGATGATTTGAACTTCTAATGAACTATCTTTTAGACTCTAACATCTGTATTCATTTTTTTCGTGGGAAGTATGGAATAATTGAAAAAATTGAATTCGTAAAACCAGAAAATTGCGCAATATCAGAAATCACTGTAGCTGAATTAGTTTACGGTGCTGAAAATAGCGAAAATCCAGAAAAGAATCATCGATTAATAGAGCAACTTGTTGATATTATTACAGTTCTTCCAATTTATGATTCAATATTAACCTATGGAAAAGAAAAATCCAGGTTGAGAAAATCCGGAAATTTAATAAGTGATTTTGATTTATTGATTGGATGCACAGCAGTTGAGAAGGATCTCATAATGGTAACAGAAAATACCCGGGAATTTGAAAGGATTTCAGGTATTAAGATTGAAAATTGGGTAGACAGATCAAAGTGAAACAAACACTTTTGCCTACTTCAAATACCCGGCAATAGCCGCATT
>CAZOSQ010000491.1:0-2605 GCA_964582245.1 uncultured Bacteroidales bacterium
TAAAGTTATCGATTATGCTAAAATTATTAAGCAGGAAAATAATAGGTTGAACAGACAAGCTGAAAGGGTGCTAGGTATGGCGCAGATTGAGAAAAGAAGTTTTTCCCTAAGAAAAGAATACTTTGATCTTCATGAGTTGATAGAAGAAGTTGTATATAATCTAAAAATTAAAAACCCAAAAAAGCAACAATTAGATGTATTTACCCGGTTAGATAGTCCCATTTCTAAAATCTATGCCGATAAACTGCATCTTACCAATATTTTATTTAATTTATTTGATAATGCGGTGAAATATAGCGGGGATAATTTAAAAATCCACGTAAAAACTCAAAAGGTGGGGAACAATATTTTATTGATCTTTAATGACAATGGGAAAGGAATAGGAAAAGAATTTCATGGAAAGATTTTTAGAAAATTTTACCGTGTGCCTACAGGTGATCTACATGATGTAAAAGGATTTGGTTTAGGTTTATATTATGTAAAAAGTATAGCAAAAAAACATAAATGGAAAGTTTCCTTTGAAAGTGAACCTGGAAAAGGCACCAGTTTTTATATATCGATCCCTTTGCAGGATGGTTTATAAAAAATATAGTAATTTAACAAAAAAGAACTTGTTGATTAAAAATATATGGAGAATAAAGATATAAAAATCTTATATGTAGAAGATGATATTACCTTATCTTTTGTAACAAGGGATAATTTGGCAATGAGGGGATACCAACCAGATTTTTGCGAAGATGGGCAACAGGCCTTTGAAAAATTCATGAAAAATGATTACCAACTGTGTATTTTAGATGTTATGTTGCCAAAAATGGATGGGTTCACTTTGGCCTCAAAAATCAGGGAAATTAATCCTCACGTTCCTATCATTTTTTTAACTGCTCGTTCTAATTTGCAGGATAAATTAGAAGGTTTGAAAATAGGGGGGGATGATTATATATACAAGCCTTTCAGTATTGAAGAATTAATATTGAAAATCGAAGTGTTTTTAAAAAGAAATCGCTTGACTTCTGCAGAAATAAGTGAACTTAAAATTGCGAAATTGGGAGATTTTGAGGTAGATTTCGAGAAAATGAAGTTAATAGGACAGGACTTCGAAAAGCAATTAACTTATAAAGAAGCTGAATTGTTGAAGATGTTTTTTATCAATAAAGGAAGAATCTTAAAACGAGAAGAAATTTTAAAGAAATTATGGGGTGAAGATGATTATTTTGCTGGAAGGAGCATGGATGTTTTTATTTCACGTTTACGGAAATACTTTAAAGATGAGAAAAACATATTCATACATAATATTCATGGGATTGGTTTCAAGTTTGAAATAAAGGAATAAGTAAATTAATTATTGAAAAAAAGTGTTGCCCCGGGAAATTATTAAAAGCTCTATTCCTTGATATTCAGTTTGTTGTCCCCGGTAAAAATTTGATATAAAAATAAAAAGTTCTAAATATTTTCACCGGGATCTATATTTCCCAAATCAAATTTTTTCAGGTATTCAATTTCCGATTCAGGAAGAATCCTGGGTTGGAATATATTTTCTCCTTGGAGCCATTTTTCAATAATTTCCTCGTCATTTGCCAATAAACTTAAGCTAGATTCAAGCATCCATTCAAAAGAATTAATTCCTTTCTCGGATAGAAACCTGCAAATACCTTCATTAATCATACGACCAGCTCTAAGAGGAAATTCGAATAAATCTGGATAAATGGAAAAATCTGCCGGATTTTCATAATCCTTTTTGCAACTTTTTTTACTGGCAGATAAATGCAATCGGCAACCAAATGGTCGAACCGGGTAGATTGAGCAAAGATTACCTTCGAGAAAGGGGCAGGGAGATTTAAAATGAAGGAACTCATTTGTCTTCATTTTACTGGTCTTTTTATTTTTTTCTTCAATCCTGGAAAATATTTTTTCTTTTATCTCAATATTAGTCATTTGTTTTATATAATGCCAAACATAAATAGCCTCATGTGGAGCAACCAAAACTGACTGATAACAGCAAAATGAGCATTTTTTTTCACACTCTATAACTACTTCTTCTTTGTTGCACTGGGATTTAAAAGATTCTATAATTTCTTCCGTGTATTTATAAGATTTATTGGTAAGTTCAATTATGGATTCCTTAGATATTTCTGTGAGGTTTTCATTTGCTAATCTATACCCGTCAGTGAAAAATACTTCATCAAATTCATTAAATAAATCCTGTTCCATCTTTATATTAATAAGATTAAATTTTTAAAACTATGGCCTGTAATCAATCCGGGTATAAAATTCGAGCATGAAATTAGTTTTACCCGAGTGCAACGTCAAGGGACATCATAACAGCAAATCCAACCATGGCTCCCATGGTAGCAATATCTGTTCCTTCACGCTGGGACTCCGGGATAAGTTCTTCCACGACAACAAAAATCATTGCACCTGCGGCAAAAGCTAATGAATAGGGCAATATTGGTTTAGCTAAAACTACAGCTAAAGCACCAAGAACACCGGCCAATGGTTCCACTATCCCGGAAAGCTGTCCATACCAAAAAGCCTTTCGGCGAGACATTCCTTCTCTTCTCAAGGGAACGGAAACAGCGGTACCTTCCGGGAAATTTTGAATGCCGAT
>CAZOSQ010000492.1:0-2603 GCA_964582245.1 uncultured Bacteroidales bacterium
TTGTTTATCCCTACATTAAAATATTCCATGGCACGGATGCCCATTTTTGCGCCAATAATTGAATATATGCCTGTATGCCCGTGTATTTCATTGGTCATGGCAATGGCTTTCCATTCAATTGAACCGAACTTTTCCAGTGTAGAATTCACAATCTTCGAATACTCGGGCAGGTAAAGCGAAGTATCAACCGGAAAACTTGTAAAAACCCTGTTGTTGTCCTGTATAGCCGATGTAAGTAACTTAACAATTGTTTTATGCACGAAATTTTCAGGCATCGCGCTGATAAGTGAGACTAATTTTATGTTGTTGTCGGCTTTGGTTTCAAACAGGATCGGAACGGTCAAGTAAAGCGGGACAAGGTCGTCCCAAAGCTTTATATGGTTCTCGGCTATTTTTTCTTTTACAATGTCTTGGTTATGAACTTCAATAATTTGTTTTGCATAAATTGAGTTGCATTTTTCCAGTTCGTTAATGTAGCTATTGTTGACCGATAAATTACTTGATCCATTTGAGACAATTTCAAGCGGGATGCCGCTTTTTATAATATATTCATAACTTTCGGGATTTGCTTTGTAATTAAAACCTTCCGGTATATCATGGTTGTTGTACCAGATTATTCGTTCTATTTGTCCGGCTATTGCAGGGTTTTGTTCAATCCATCCGGCATAGGTTTTTAACGAGCCCAGGGCGATCAGGGTGATTTTCTCTTTATACCCGGCAGTGATTTCATTGAGCAATACAGTGGAACTATCCATACCGTGAGCATCTTGACCATCATTATCGCCCCAGTCAATGTTTTGGGCAAATAAAGACCAAAAAGGAAGCTTAAAATCAGTTTGCTCACTTACTCCAACCGGAATGCCTTCGCAATGAAATGCAGATGTCAATGATTTTACTTTCATAAAAACATCACCGGGTAACAATGTGCCCTGCGAGCAGGTTATTGCCAGGACCCTTATGTCGTTGCCCGATAAAAACATGCTGAGGGAACGCATATCGTCAATCGCCCCGTCAGTATCAATGATTACATGATATTTAGGTTTTCCGGAATGGGCATACGCATGAGACGAAAAAATTAAAACAGCAACAACAAAAAGTATCAGCTTTTGCATTCGTTTATTTTTTTAATATTCTTGATTTATAAGCCTTTTGTTGTAACAAGAACGTTTACATTATTAAATATATTTGTGCCTGTCCATGAATTTTTTAAAATCATTGCCCGTTGCTTTTAACATTCAACAATTTATAACAAACCATGCCATTTTGGGCGGTAATTTATTATTTTCGTTAAATTGGCCTAAAAATCTAAACAGGCACGATCACCGGATTTCCGTTATGCCTGATAATCTCGACCCGAACACCATATACCCGCGATAAAATTTCAGGGGTAATGGTACCTGCCGTCCCCCCGGCAATTATTTTTCCGTTATTCAATAAAATAATTTTATCGGCAAACCGGAAAGCGAGGTTTAAATTATGCATCGTTATCACGGCAGTCAATGAATTTTTCTTGACGATATCGCGGATGGTATGAAGAATGTCCAACTGGTTCTTCAAATCGAGGTTGCTGGTAGGTTCATCCAGGAGAAAAATCACGGGTTCCTGGACAAATGCCCGGGCAATACATACCTTTTGCAGTTCCCCGCCGCTTAGTTGATTGATTTTTCGCATTGCCAGGCTTTCGAGCCCGAGTTGTTGCAAAATATTGCTTACTTTGGCAAAATCTGCCGGGCTGGTTTTCAGTCCCACGTGTGGTTTCCTGCCAAGCAGCACGGCATCGAAAACGCTCATATTCCCGGCATTGTTGCGCTGTGCCACGTAACCCATTATTTTTGCAATCTTGCCGGCAGGCATCTTCAAGATATTTTGGTTTTCAACCTCCACAACGCCTTTTCGCGGTTTCAGTATCGCGTTGATGCTCCGCAACAGCGTGGTTTTTCCGGCGCCGTTAGGGCCCAACAGTATAACGATGTCGCCTTCTCCGGCAAAAAACGACAGGTCATCCAGGATTAGCTCACCCTTGCGGTACGATACTGATATATTTTTTACATCCAGCATTATTTAATTCTTTTGCTTAGAAGAAGATACAAGAACAAAGGCGCCCCGATAAAAGATGTCAGCACTGCCACGGGCAGCACATGGGGTTTAAGCATCATCCTTGCCGCGATATCAGATATCAGCAACAAGGCCGCGCCGGACAGGCAACTTGCCGGCATGACAAAACGGTAGTCATCGCCCACGAAACGCCTCACTATGTGCGGACTTATAAGCCCGACAAAAGCAATGATACCAAGGAATGATACTATTACCGCGGTGATAAGGGAAGCAACAACCATCCCCAGGATACGTACCCATTCGACCCGGACACCCAACCCGCGGGCAGTTTCATCACCTGCTTCAATGGCATTGTAATTCCACCGGTTAAAAACAAAAAACAAGATGCCCGGCACAACCACGATGGCCATAATGGCCACTTCATCCCAATCGGCGCGGCCTACATCGCCAAAAGACCAAAACACGATGGCCGCCAGTTGGACATCATCGGCAAAGTATTGAAGGAACATGGTGCCGGCAGAAAAAACAGCGCCAAGGGCAACACCGCA
>CAZOSQ010000493.1:0-2600 GCA_964582245.1 uncultured Bacteroidales bacterium
CCGGGTACCGGCCATGGTGTTCCTCCAAAAGGAGATTGAGGAATTAGTGAATAATTAGCTGTTACATTCTTATCTGAATCCATGGTAATAAATAAGGTGTCAGAATTCAAGGAAGTATTGCCATTCCAGTTTTCAAACTTGTACCCGCCATCTGGTTTAGCTATTAGCATCACTTCCGTACCCTCGTTGTAAAAGTTACCTGCAGGACTTGCCGTCACATTTCCATTGACATCTGAAATTACCAGCTTATAGAGCGGGATCGTCGATTCTGAGACTACATTGATATAATTCACTTTTATATCATCGCTCTTGAACGAGAGGCGCATGATTTGCTCCCCATGTTTTAATTGAACCCCTGTCTTGGAAACCGTGGTCCAGGTGTTGCCTGGCGGGCATACCATGTTACCGGTAGTGGAATCTCCAATGATTATTTCAAAATTACCTCCACTAGCAGAAGCAACCCTTGCTTCTATGGTATAGGTGCCGCTGTTAGGAAGTTTTACAGTATATTCCAACCATTCTCCATTTTTCACGTGGCTTACATTAAATGCACCACTGGCATCATTGGTTGTTTCAATATCCACACCATCGGAACGATATTTCCCCCCCTCGTTGGAAGCCGTGTTATCAAGGTAAGACATTCCGGGACCACCATAATCATAATCTTCAGCTTGTACAGTCCCCGGTAGTGTCCAAGGCACATTGTTATAAGATGATTGATAGGTTACGGTATCCGCACCGGCTTTCCATTTTGGCGTACCATACTCGTAAGCCCCAATATCCGGAGCCCCTACAAGTTGATCATCCCAGGGGGCCACGCTAATCCCGGAATTAATGACTTCCACGGCGTTTGAGGTTAAACTAAAATCTCCATTGGCTGCATCTGTAAAATAGGTATCCCACTCCGAATCTGTAGGTTGGTAGTTGTGATCAAACGTTGCCGATCCGGCTGGTAGAGCACCAGAATAAATATTGTTTTGGATATAAGCATTGACTCCATAGCCTGACATTGAATATGTCGAAATTCCAGTGTAATCTTCTTTTACTTCTGTTGATTTAAAAGTATTATTGTAAACTTTTATACCATTTAAATGATTAAGCTGTATGCCTATTTCCATGTTGTAAACCACGTTATGATCTACTATAAATAAAGATTTAAGATCATGATTATCATCTCCATAATCGAAGTAAAGACCAGACCGTGAGATTCCAAAATCATATGTCTTTTCATTATGAATTACGTTATGGTCTATGCGTAGCCAATTACCAAATTGTCCTGCTCCCTTTATAACCCCCAGGTCAAAATATTGGGTCATGGTATTGTATATATAGTTGTGGTGTATCCTGGCAATTCCCGGGTTATCCGCATCTGAATTCTCCAATTCCTGGTAAACAATACCATTATGGGGGGAGTTCAAGAGGGTGTTATAGCCAACTTCTATATCCTTGGAATATACATTTCTAGAGCCAAAGTTGATAATTCCTGCTTCTGTTCCCATGTAATTACAATTGGTCATGATATTGTTCATGATCTTGTTACCTTTTCCCATGGAAGAAACAGCTGAACCCGCACTCCAATCAATTTTACTGTTCTTTAAAATACAATTGGTACCACTTAGGATAATCCCGGTGTTACTGCTCCATTGATGATACCAGTCCCTTGAACAATCTGAAAAATGGGTTACATATTTAACATTTATATTATCTATCACCACGTTTTCAGCCTTTGATAAAAGTGAAGCATGTGCAAAATCATCCTCGGTGGTAATAGAAGTAGCAAAAAGTTTAAACCCTTTTATCGTGACATGTTTTAAAACCCCATCTTCAACAGGCCTAAAAGCAAAACCATGTTTTTTAGCTTGAACCAGGTTCTTCGTTCCATCTAGGGTAGAAGCTGGAGCCGATCCGTCCTTAGTTTTCACGTAAAGGGTATCACCATTTTTCCACCACTCTCCATTGGCAAGCAATGCTGAAGGTCCTCCCGATGAGTTTACCCCTTCCCGGGTAGGGTTAAACAAGTAGTAATAACATCCCGTGTCAATACCCCATGCACCCGAGCTACCTATGGGTAAGTTACTAAAAAAAGAAAAAGATTTCCCGGATGCTTCGGTAATGGTTGAGGTATATCCTTGTCCTTCCAACCCGTGAGGGTAAGAAGTATTGATGAAAATTTGCGCCCCAACCCACCTTGAAGCATCTCCATTAAAATCATTATCAGTAATGGTGATTTTTCGTCCCCAGGCAGGATCGGATACATATGTTAAATTTTCCGCGATGCCCCAAGTTGGGTTATCTATTACATTGCTACTGGTTTCCCTGGGCCATCGGGCAAGCTGCAGCATTTCTCCATCCAAAAAAACCTGGTTAGAATACCCAAACTCTGTCACATCCCAGTCCATGATAGTTTTGTAAACTCCACTTCCCTCTTCAGTCCAATTAAGTAAAGGTAAAGTGCCATTTAACACCACCTGGTCATTCCCGTATGGTTGGATGGAAATATTGGAAACCCCAATACGAACCTCCTCGGTATACACTCCTTCTAAGACATAAACTGCATCTCCCATTTGGGCTGCATCAACTGCTTTTTGGATAGTTTTAAA
>CAZOSQ010000494.1:0-2596 GCA_964582245.1 uncultured Bacteroidales bacterium
CCCATACTTTTAATTTCAGTTGGTGTTCACCGCGAGGAATATTTGACAAGGGAAATCTTATAGTACCGGATTGATAATTATCAAGTTCAGCTTCGTAATAATCATTTAAAACATAAGCCTTGGCAGTTTGACCGTCCAAAACGGCCGTGATATCATGTCCAATTCCATTTCCTACGGTATTAATTCCACTCGAATCGGTAACATATGCTAAAATAACTGGATTTTCATCGGTAATACCCCCATAAACAAAATTCTCATCATTTAGATAAAATTCTAATTCAGGTCCGGTATAATCATCTATTTGTTTATTCGAAGTACCACCAATAAGAAAATTATTATCATACCCCGAGGCATCAATTGTTTGGTCAGTGGCATAATAACTAACTCTTCCACTATCAATCTTATAAGAAATATCCCTAGGGGTAATAAAAGAAAAATTAAAATATCCATTTTTAACGCTGGCTTTTCCCTTGTACAAAATATTATTTTGAATTTTAAAATGATAAGGGCTCGAGTTAGGATCATTGGCTAAAGTAACCATCTCTTTTTCTTTGTCATATACCTTGGGGAAAACTATCCCATTAAATCCTGTTAATACATTTCCCAGGTGATCTTCCAGGTGACCGGAGAAATTAACTTTGTCCAAGGCTTTCAATGTATCTGAATATAAGCTCACTGGGAAACCATTGATTGAATCCGTTACAATTCTATACTCGGGATAAGCTAGTTTAAGGGCAGGATCTCCAAGCAAGGAAAAATTTCTTTTGTTTACCCCGCTCCTGGCATCATTTTTTGTAAGCCTGTAAATATCACCAAGGCGATACCTGTTTCCTTTGGCATCTTTATTAAAAACATGCTGGTAAAATTTCAAGTTAAGATCAAAATTACTATCTGAATAAACCAACCTGGTAGTAGAAAGAAGGGCTATTCCTCCACCTGTGGGATTTAAAAAGACATATTCACCGGCTGCAGTCCTGTTGTGATTATCGTACCTACTAAACTCACAAGTTGCAGTTACAAAAAGGGGCAATTTATCATGGTTTTTCCAAGATAAAATATCATTGTTTTCCATGATTCTTTCATGAGCCAACCCACCTTCTCCTCCATGACCGGTATAATTGACTATGAGAGCCCCGCGATTAACCCTGCTGTTTATAGCATCATTCACATCGGGATATCTTTCACCTACAGATGATGAACTCTGTTCGTAGGCATCTAAAAATATTTTTTCTATATTAAAATGAGGTTGGTTTCTTTTTACAATGTTAGATAATGAATCATTGTCCCTTACATGAATATTACCATCTTCGTCATCAGCAATAAAGCACATAATATTTCTCCAATCTCCCATGGATTCAGGTGACATGTATTTTTTTACTTTTTCTACTGCTGAATTGGCTTCTTGGAGAGAATTAACCGGGAATCGGCCAATCCCAATATCAATTGCATTATTTACATCTGATATTATCCCTTCATTGTCATCTAATAATCCAAAATAATCATCGCTTACATATGATCCTGTTTGATTTAAAGATTCTTTTGATTGATAGGTGATAATTTTCCCGGCTTTTTTACCATCCCTATTATCGAATGACCCATCGCCAAACATCAAGAGGTACTTTACCATTTCATCATCGTTTGTTGCCCGGTCATATAACATTTTAATAAAGTCTCGTATGGCTGTAACATCCGGTTTTCCCGAGGAGAATTCATTATAAATCTTAGAAGGTTCCACGATTTCTACCTTTAGCCCCTCATCCTCATGTAATTTTTCCAGTTCTTCAGCCGCATTTCTAAAACCAGGATAACAAACAATTACCATGTCACAACTTGTTATGCCATGCAGGTTTTGATTTTCTATTTTACCTAAACCTGTGCCAGATAAAATTGGCTTAAGTAATTCTTTTGTTTTGTCAAAAGCGACAAATTCTTTTAAAGTATCCATTTCCAATCGAAAGGAAAAATTACTCCCGTTAATATTTCCTGCTAGATTTTTAACATTATGCAAATCGGTTATCTCCCATACCATTATGTTAGCGGGTACATTTGATAAGGATATGTCGGTAACTTTGCCGATTGCATCCTGGTCACGAAAAGATACCTGGTCACCTGTGAATTTTAACTTTCTACGGGCATTTATAGTGATGAAATCTAGCCACCCCCCGAATGAAGCAGAATTATTGCCATTGATGATGGATACCTTGACAAGATCGTTGGAAACAGGATATGAAAATTTTTTATAATCAAAATTATCCATTAGTTGCCTTGCATAAGCAAATGTTGTTGAAGACAAATTAACAGGAGCAATAGATACGTTCGTGGATTGATTATTCACCGAAACATTAAAATTTGATGAAGTAGAAGAACGGGCACAAATGTTAACCAAAACATCTATAGGCCTACTGGTTTCAATATTTTTAAAATTAAAATTAAAACTTAGGGAAGGATTAATGGCTAGGTTTTCTCCAAACCACTGGCTTCCAGAATGAATAAGGTTCGTGTCTTCCGTTTCGTGATGCTGGGAATCATCAAACTGGTTCATCGTATAAGAGGATGTTTGGGTGGAGGGACTTAGATCGGATACAATCCTTGCGGG
>CAZOSQ010000495.1:0-2593 GCA_964582245.1 uncultured Bacteroidales bacterium
ACAATGGTATTAATTATAGACTTAATAATTAACAATAGGAATATTAAAAAAATCATCAAAGTTATGTCCGAAAATGGCATTAAAATCAAATTAAGTGCATCCATGGAGGTGACTCCAATATAAAAACTTCTTGTTTTTCATGAAATATATTTTGTTAATCCTAATCATTCCAAATTTTTATCTTGGCATAAATGCACAACAGAAATTAACCTTATTTTTTTGCCATGACCTTTTTCAATCCTCCAGCTTGAATCCTGCATACAATAATGATAATTTATTTTTATACTCCCTACCGGGGATTAATACAAATTTAGGCAATAATGCTTTCGGTTATCGAGACTTGGTTAGGTCGAGACCGGGTGAAGATACATACATTGTTGATATAGACAATATTATTGACAAATTAAATGAGCGAAATTATATTCAAATTAATTTCAAACTGGATATAGTCGGGTTCTACCTAGACGCTGGGGAATGGTTTTTCTCCTTGACATCAGGTGAAGAATTTAATCTTCATTTTTCTTATGATAAAAATTTTGTAGATTTTTTTTGGAATGGAAATGCCAAATTTATTGGCTCTAATATTGAATTTGGACCGGTTATGAAGGGGATTCTTTTCAAGCATATTAGCCTTTCCTCCGGTTATAGATACCAAAAACTCGCCGTGGGATGGCGTTTTAGATTATTATCCGGTTTATTAAATAGTACAACTCGTAAAAGTTATATTTCTTTTCAAACCGAGGATGTTGATTACGACATATTTCTTAATTATGACTACCAGTTAGATCTGGCTTACGAAGATAATTTCAAAAGTAGAATGTTTTCCCCTGGTTTTTCGCTTGATAATCCCGGTATCGCAACAGACATCGGGGTCATATACGAGATCAATGATCGATTCCAGTTTTCAGGGAGTATTCTAAATTTAGGATTCAT
This sequence comes from uncultured Bacteroidales bacterium, assembly GCA_964582245.1. Lineage (GTDB taxonomy): Bacteria > Bacteroidota > Bacteroidia > Bacteroidales > CAZOSQ01 > CAZOSQ01. The sequence goes on from CAZOSQ010000495.1 coordinate 934, forward strand.
CAATTGGCAAAGCAATACCAGTAATTATAAGATCAAGGGGAAATTTGGATTTGATGGTATTGATATCAATAACCAAATGGAAGCTGGTTTTTCAAATATACCAACATGGCAAGATTCGGTGAAACGGGCTTTTCATGTTGAAGAAACTCATGTTGGATTCAGCAGTTTTCTTGTACCACAAATATACTTGGGATTGAATTATTTCACCAATTCCAACATACAACTTGGAATAATCGCCTACAGCGAGATATTCGATGGGATCAAACCCGGTGGAACCTTTTACATATCTAAAAAATTTAAACACTGGCTAAATATTGGTACCAGCTACTCTATTAAAAATTATACCTATAATAATTTTGGTTTTTCAACCATACTTACATTTCCCCCGTTTCAATTTTATATGGTAAGTGATAACCTACCAGCCATAATTCTGCCATTATATAGCAGGAATTGGAATATGCAAGTAGGGTTAAACTTGCTATTTAGGTAATGAAAAGAAGATTGATTTTTTTTAGGAAAGACTAATGTTAAATCAAGTTTAACCTATCGAGCAAAGACTTGTTCTTATAAGTTTTTGCTTTATAAAAAAACTCACGTAGCTTCTCCTTCATAGTAGTACTACATAGAAGGATCTACGTCTATGCTTACTTTTTTTATTTTATAAAAAGTAACTGCAACATCCCACACTAGAAATGGACACTAGTGACGTGTCACATGTATTAAAGCACATCGGATTCACCTTCAACCTGGCGTAGTGGCTGAAACGTCAGGACACTTTATCATTGACAAGACACTAGTTTAGTTTAAAGTTATAGGTTATTGTCCCTTTTTGAATGACCGGGGCATTTGGGTGGCTATTAAATTTAGTTTCCCTGGCTGCTTTTTCAGCTATAGAAAGTAAATGGTCATTTAATGTAGTGGAATTTTTCACTCCCGCTCGCACTTCAATGACGTTTCCTTCCCTATCTACTTTTATTTCAACTACAACAACACCCTCTTCCTGGAAAGTTTCTCTTGGACGGAATAATTTCACGGGACTACGACCTGATAAATTTGTAGAAATACCTATACCCTCGGAATATCCACCATTGTAATTATTAGAATTTACACTGCCATTTTCATCTCCTTGATTCCCGGTGCCCTCGGTAATTCCTTCTGAAACACTATTACTCGAATTGTTATTTTTTCCTGCTGAAGGAAAAAGAAATTCCTGGCTTACTTCTCGCTCATTTTTCTTGGTATTTTCAATCTCATTATTAATTTTTTCGGAATCATCCTTTTTTCTCTCGTTTTTTTTGGATTGAATCGGAATCGCGGGAGCATCCTCGTAATCCTGTGTCAGTATCTCTTCTCCTTGTTCGGAAGCTTCTGTTTCACTTGCTGAAGTGGCTGACATAGGATTTTCTGCTTCATTATTTCTAGGTTCTTCCATACCGGTACCTTGTTCATCCGTAACAAAGTTTATTAATATTCCTCCATCCTCTTCCGTGCACGGCTTTGTAAAAGATAAAAACATGAAAAGAACCAACAAACCAACATGAACGATGATGGTTCCGACTAATCCTCTTTTATCTTTTAATTTTACCATTTTTATTTGTTTTCTATACTAGTGGCTAATACCAGTTCATATTTATTTTCCTTTGCAATGTTCATTACTTTC
>CAZOSQ010000496.1:0-2592 GCA_964582245.1 uncultured Bacteroidales bacterium
TACGACATCAACATCAAATAATTGGCGCATCATTTCAACTGATCATACAATTTTAACTGGTCATGCAGCTCATACAGTATCCGCGAAAGATGGTGGTTATTACATTTCGGTTCCGAGTACAACCGAAGATCCTACGGTAACATTGTCTAAAGTCACCGGGGTCGGAAAGATACCAGGCTTCATGGGAGAAATGTTTATTGAAGATGATATTATAAAGATTTCTCTTGAGGATGGAGAGGTAGTAGACGTCTTTGATCTAAAGAGTGGCAAGCAGCTTTCTTCTTTTTATAAAATTATTGCAAAGAAGAGATTGCTTGAGGCATAGTTTAAAATAAATATTTTCTAAGGAGTTAATATGGCAAGTAATGCAAGCGTGGTTCTGAATGAACTTGACGACCAGCAGGTAAAGGTGATTGAGACAACGTATAATCAGATTAAGGTTCTTGAGGAAGAGAAGAAGTCAATTGCTGAAGATATCCGCGATGAAAAGCAGAAGGCGTCAAAGGAAACAGGCGTAGCTGTTAAGGATATGAATAGCATTTTTAAGCTTTTAAAGATGCGAGAAAAGGGTTTTGACCAAAAGCTTTATGATAATGTTATCAATAAGATTCTTGGTGAATAAAAAATTCAAGAAAAAATTTTACGAAGAGGGATTAAAATACGTTAAAACAAATTTCAACCAAATAGAATTATTTTGTGATTGAATATATTTATCCAGCCAATTGATAAATGGATCATAAAAAATAAAAACATTTTCAGGTTGTGATACACCTGTTATTTCAAATTTATCCTGAACAGGATCTAATAAAATGTCAGGAGTTGAATTGGTACCAGCTATAATTAATGATTTCATCCGTAAATAATTTTTTAGTTAGGGGCGGATGGAACTCGCATGATTATTATAAATTTACCGAGCCCTTTTGGGTTCAGCGGTTTCTTTATGTTTTTAAAATCATGTTTCGTTGCATCTTTTTTTAATTACATTTAGCAGGAAACCTGTGTCTTACAAGTGATAAAAGAGAAATCACTGTCCTAGTGGACTAGGAATCTTTTGGTTCCCGGCTAGGTAATTCATATTTGTTATACTTTAAAAATTTTATTTAGGTTACGATGTGTAAATTTTCTTATTCCAGATGAATAATCATCTACAATCTGACCATTTCCGATTAGTTTATATTTATAGATAACCATTCCTTCAAGTCCCACGGGGCCGCGTGCATGAATTTTATTCGTGCTGATACCTACTTCTGCACCAAAGCCATAACGAAAACCATCACTGAACCTAGTGGAACAATTAAGAAAAACATTAGCACTATCGACCAGGGACATGAAATGAGACGCTGCATTTTTATCCATTGTTACAATAGAATCCGTATGTGATGATCCATAGGTATTGATATGATCTATCGCTTCATCTATTGAAGAAACTATTTTCACGGATAATACATAATCCAGGTATTCCGTCTTCCAATCATCTGGAGTTGCCGATATAGCATCAATGATTTCAAGAGTTTTTTCACATCCCCTGATTTCAACGTTATGCTCCCTTAATTTTTCTGCAATTTTAGGAAGTACTTCAGGTGCCATTTTCTCGTGAACAAGCAATGTTTCAGCGGCATTGCATACAGCAACGTATTGAATTTTAGAATCAACAGTAATGTCAACTGCCATTTTTATTTCTGCTGATTTATCTATATATACATGACAAATTCCATCTGCATGTCCTAACACTGGAATATTAGAGTTATCCATGATATATTTAACAAACTCATTTGATCCCCGGGGAATAATTAAATCAATGTATTGATCCATTTTTAACATTTCAGATACGTCTGAACGAGTTTCGAGTAATTGAATCCAACCTTCGGGGATCCCAGCTTTTAATGTAGCTTGTGAAATAATATCCGCCAAAATTTTATTTGTATTTGCCGCTTCACTACCACCTTTAAGAAGAACAGCATTTCCACTTTTTAAACAGATCGTGGAAATCTGAACCAGCGCATCCGGGCGTGATTCAAATATAATTCCAATAACTCCAATAGGGCAGCTAACTTTATATAATTCAAGATTTTCATCTAATTCAGTGGCAGATATAGAGGTGCCAACAGGATCAGGCAAGTTAATAAGGCTCCTGGTTCCCTCGATTACTCCATTAATTTTTGCTTCATTAAATTTTAGCCGTTTAAGCAAGGGGGGAGCAAGATTTTCTTGTATACTTTTCTCAATATCTTTATTATTAGCGGCTATTATTTTTTCTTGGTTATTTTTTAATGCAGTTGCTATGGCTTCTAAGGCCTTATTTTTTGTATCAGTATCTATGGCTGCCAATTTTATTGAAGCTTGTTTTGCTTCTTTTGAAATTTCTGTAATGCTCATTATTATTAGATTTAATTCGCCAAAAATAGGTAAATTTTAATAGGATGACAATGAAAAGGAGTACAAATTTATAAATTGAAACCCTGGGTTAAGAAAAAATTAATATTAATAAATAAAATTCCTTTTTTTCATGTATAAATAATTTTATATATTAAGGTAACATGGAACATCCATGTTACGAAATTATATTCATTCGTGTTTGTGTATGAAATACAT
>CAZOSQ010000497.1:0-2587 GCA_964582245.1 uncultured Bacteroidales bacterium
TGTAACATTAATCAAATCAACAAGTATATATTTATTTTAAACTATTTGCCCAATGAAGAAAATATTAGTTACCGGCGGCGCTGGTTATAAAGGCTTGGTTTTAACAAAAAAACTATTAGATCTGGGATTTGATGTGACAATTCTTGATAATTTCATGTTTGGGTATGAACCCATTATGCATTTGGCTATCCATCCTCTTTTAACAATAACGAAAGCCGATATCCGTAATAAAATCGAAGACATCCACAAATTTGATGTTATTTTTCATTTGGCGGGTATTAGTGGCTTTCCTGCTTGTGCAGCCAACCCTCATTCTGCACAGTTGATAAACATAGAATCCACTGCTCAACTTGTTAAAAGTCTTGATAAAGGACAGTTATTAATTTATGCTTCTACCACCTCATTGTATGGAAAGTCTGGAAAACCCTGTGATGAGGAGACGCTTGTTGATCCGGTCAGCCATTATGCATTAACAAAATACGAGGCGGAGAAAATTGTACAGCAAAGAGAAAACTCAATAAGCCTAAGGTTCGCTACAGTGTTTGGTTTTAGTCCTAAAATGAGAATGGATCTGATGGTAAACGATTTCACCTATAAAGCAATGAAGGAAGGTGTACTGGTTTTATTCGACAGTTTTGCCAAAAGAACTTTCATTCATGTTGAGGATGCAGCAGCAGGATATATTTTTGCTATGGAAAATGCTGATAGAATGACCGGGAATGTTTTCAATGTAGGAGGTAATGATTTAAATTTTTCAAAAAAGGAAATTGCAGATTTTATCTCTAAAAAAATCAAGTTCAATATCATCGATTCTGAAATTAAAGACAAAGATTTAAGGCATTTTATTGTAAATTTCGATAAAATCGAGAAATCAGGTTTTAAACCCTCGAAGACATTAGAAGAGGGTATAAATGAAATGATCAAGGTGTTTACTTTTTATGAATACTTTTCACATTACAAAACGATTTAAGCAATCATGAAACAGGGAATCAAAGAAATTTTGGAAAATGGAACTGTATTGGCAAGGTATATTCCCAATTCTAGCCTGAAAGAAGGATTGGGTTTTTACTCCAACGAGGATGAATTTATTCAGGTAGGTTCCTGGAACTATCCGGCCGGGAAAGTTTTACAGGCGCATAATCATCATATAGTAGAACGGAATATTAACAGAACCCAGGAGGTTGTTGTCGTACTCAAAGGAAGCATTCATGTAAGTGTATATAACGAGAATGACGAACTAAAAGAAAGTTTTACAGCCAACCAGGGTGACGTTTTTATCATGTTGGCAGGCGGACATGGATACGAAATATTGGAAGATGATACCCTGGCAATAGAAATAAAAAATGGTCCTTACCCTGGTGCTGAAATTGATAGAAGGAGATTGTAATGGAGAATATTTTTTTTGATATTAATAAACTTAAATCCTGTGGTAAAAATGTTATCATTGGAAAGACTGTGCGAATCAGGTATCCCGAATTGGTTGAAATAGGTGATAATGTAATCATTGATGATTTTACCTACATTTCCACAGCGCTGAAAATGCATTCTTACACGCATATTTCATCGGGTTGTAAAATCATTGGAGGGAGAAATGCATTTGTAGAAATGAAAGAATTCTCCACGCTTGCCCCGAATGTTGTATTATCTGCTGGCACAGACGACTATTCAAGTGGCATCGCCACACCGATGGTACCCATGGAGTATAAGGCCAATGCAGTAATAGGCAAAATAATTTTAAATAAACACTGCATCGCTGGCGCTGGATCTGTAGTATTGCCCAATGTGGTTTTTGAAGAGGGCAGTTGTATTGGCGCACTATCACTTGCCAGAAAAACCCTTGAGGCGTATAAACTATATGCGGGTATTCCCTGCAGATTGATAAGGAACAGAAATAAAGATGAAATTTTAGAATTAGAAAATAAATACCTGAATGGAACAAAATAGAAACATTTCTCAAATGGAACCGTGGCTTGGTGAAGAAGAACGCCAGGCAATAAATGATTATTTATCTCAGGGTGGTTGGGTAACCGAATTTAAAAAACGCAGGCATTTGAGCAAATGATAACCAATTACACTGGTTCAAATCATTGTGTTGTTGTTAATAAAGGAACTATAAGCCTAACATGTAGCCAATTTAGCTTTTGAAATAATGGGAGGAGATAAAATCATAAAGCCTAATTATTGATGATTTTCCGTATATATCTACAAGCTTAAAAATCCATTCCAATGTTCATATAGCTGCAGGCTGCAAAATTATTGGGGGACGAACAGCTTATGTGGAAATGAAAGAATTTTCAACTTTAGCACCTAATGTAGTGCTTTCAGCCGGTTCGGACGATTACCATTCAGGTATAGCGACACCACTGGTACCTATAGAATATAAAGGGAATGCTGTTATTGGTAAAATTATTTTAAATAAACATTGTATTGTTGGTGCTGGATCCGTTGTACTACCCGATGTAACTTTTGAAGAAGGTGCTTGTGTTGGTGCCCTTTCCTTAGTAAATAATGATTTAGAAGAGTGGTGCCTTTACGCTGGAATACCAGCAAAAAGAATAAAAGAAAGAAATAGTGAACAAATACTTAA
>CAZOSQ010000498.1:0-2583 GCA_964582245.1 uncultured Bacteroidales bacterium
CACGATATATGATTAAAATGTGTGGCAAATTTCACATGTGGTCACAATTTTAAACGTATGAAAAATATAATAAAAAACAAGTACTTTAAGTTTTTTTTAGTAGCAGTAGCATATACATTATGGGTTATCTGGGTAGGAAGTTTTTGGTTATTAATAGGCTTAGGTGTAATATTTGACATGTATATCACCAAAAAAGTAAATTGGACATTTTGGAAAAAAAGAGAAGGAAAGAATTCTACCATTGTCGAGTGGATTGATGCCCTTATATTTGCTGTATTAGCTGTGACATTTATTAATACCTTCTTTTTTCAAAATTATAAAATCCCCACGGGATCCATGGAAAAATCCCTTTTAATTGGAGATCATCTTTATGTAAGTAAACTTGTATATGGACCAAGGATTCCCAACACCCCGTTGTCATTTCCTTTTGTGGCAAATACACTTCCCTTGACCCAGGGAAAAGTTGAATCATACGTGGAATGGATTAAGCTTCCTTACAAGAGATTGGCTGGTTTAACCCATGTCAAAAGATACGATCCAGTGGTATTTAATTTTCCCGCGCAAGATACTGTGGCATTGATAGAAACTTCAACAAGCTATTATAGCCTAATCAGGCAAATAGCCCAAGATTTACAGTATAGAACTGGTAATTCAAGGTCATGGGAAGAGTACATGGCCGAAGCGAAAAGAATATTATATAGCCAAAGCCCTATTAAAGTGCGCCCCGTAGATAAAAGAGATAATTACATCAAAAGATGTATTGGTATGCCAGGCGATACCTTAAAAATTGAACAAGGACAAGTTCTTATCAATGGAAAAAATCAGAAAGATATAGATGAACTCCAGTTTAAGTATTTTATAAATACTAGTTCCAGTATAAGCAATAGAAAGTTTAGGGATATAGGTGTAAGTATCAAAGATAGAGATGCACGAGGAACCGGTTACATGGCTGTACTGACAGGAAAAATGGTTAATGAAATAAAAGAAATGCCGGGAGTCAGTTCAGTAGAGCCCCAATTTAAAGAACCCGGTTTTTATGATTTGCAAGTATTTCCACATGATCCCAGGTATCCTTGGAATGCAGATAATTTTGGTCCACTTTGGATTCCCAGGAAAGGAGTAACGGTTCCCCTAACCACGGAAAACCTGCCCTTTTACCACCAAATTATCAATGCTTACGAGGACAATGAACTAGAGATCCGTGATAGTGTTATATATATTAATGGGGAAAAAGCAGATAGCTACACCTTTAAAATGGATTATTACTGGATGATGGGTGATAGCCGTCACAATTCGCTTGATTCAAGGTTCTGGGGATTTGTCCCCGAGGATCATATCGTTGGAAAACCACGTTTTATTTGGCTTTCCTTGGATGAAGAAAGAAGTATTTTAAACGGAAAAATACGTTTTAACAGGTTATTTAAGATAATCAGGTAAAAATATGAGTCAGAAAAAAAAGAACCGCGGGTTGCGAGAATGGATATGGGCTGTTGTATTTGCACTTGTTATCACCTTGATTATTCGTGGTTTATTTTTTCAGTCATATGTTTTTTTATCTTCTGAAATGGAAAGCACCCTTTTACCCGGTGATTTTATCGTTGTCAATAAGATTAAACATGGCCCTCGATTACCTGTCACCTTATTTTCACTCCCTTTATTTGAAAAACATTATGTCGACTGGATCCAATTACCAGTAAAAAGGTGGAGAACAAAACAAAAATTCTCACGCCAGCAACTGGTGGTTTTTAACTATCCAGTAGAACAAGAAAAACCCATTGACAAACGATCGGTTTACTTGAAAAGGATAGTGGGATTACCCGGTGATACCATTCGAATAAAGGACAAAAAACTGATGGTGAATGATCATTTCGAAAAAGAAGACGATCATTATAAATATGCTTATGAAATTATTTCTAAGGATCAAAACCTGTTTTCCGAAATACTGGATAAATACCACGTAACTGAAGGTGGAAAAACGAGCATGCTTGGCACATACCAGTTATACCTCACAAAAAAACAGGCCAATGAATTGGCATCGGAAAAATCTATCGGTAAAGTACAATTGATTAAAAGACCAAAGGGACATGGAAATGAAATTATTTTTCCCGGAAATCCTGATCTTTACTGGAATAATGATCATTTTGGTCCCTTGGTTGTGCCGGGAAAAGGAATTGAAGTTAATATCAATAAAAGCAATATAATTTTCTACCGTGAAGTGATTCGATATTACGAGGATAATTTGCTTACGGTAAATGATACAAGTATATTAATTAACAATGAACCTGTCAATACCTACCAATTCAAGCAAGATTATTTTTTTGTATTGGATGATAACCGTGACAATGCCAAGGATTCGCGGTACTGGGGTTTTCTTCCTGAAAACCATATAATCGGAACTCCTTCTTTTGTTTGGTTTTCCATGAACAAAAAAGAAGAAGGAGTTCGAAAAATCCGTTGGAAAAGAATGTTTCAGTCTCCCTGGGAAAAAGTTGGAGAGTGAGACCCATGTTATGCCATTTATATCAATTATCTCCACCCTCCTACACGAAAAACTATTCCTAAAAGCTTGTGCTGTTTATCAAT
>CAZOSQ010000499.1:0-2573 GCA_964582245.1 uncultured Bacteroidales bacterium
AGGTCGGAAAATGAAATAGGAGGAAAACTATTTTATTTTCCTCCTACTCGATTTTTTACGAAATAGAATATATATTAATACCTATTACTTCTTGGTTGGTAATTATTTCTAGATTCGTTTCTTGGGTTGGCTTTTTTAACAACAATCCTGCTATTGTCATATTCACAATCATTCAGGTCACTGATTGCCGATAATGCCTCGTTTTCGTTTGACATTTCAACGAATCCAAATCGTTTTGAACGTCCCGTAAATTTGTCAAAAATAACATTGGCAGAAGTTACTTCGCCATACTCTTCAAATAATTCTTTTAAGTCATCATTGTTTGTAGATGAACTTAATTTTGCAATGAAAATGTTCATAATAAAAAAAATAAAAATTTAATAAAATTGATTAATAAAAGGCTAGTTTATTGAAATAATGCGACATGTTGTGGATATTATCAAAACGGAAAGTAATGTAAAGAAAATAGACAAAATGAAGCAGAATTTTTGTAAAAAAGCTTTTAAATTCCTGTTACAAATAACAGGATTTTTTTTTAAAAAGTATATATAAAATTGAAAAAAAAAATATTTTTTTTCAATTCCACCATAAAAAGAAGGTTAAGAGTTGATTTGTTTTAAAAACTTTTTTTCATGTAATCAACAGTAAACTTGGCATTTTCATAAGGAGTGTTTGCCAAAAATCCATGTCCAAGATTAAATATCCATTTTTCGTCATCCTTACCAAATTTAATGTATTGATCAAGAGTTTTTGCTATATTTTCTCGATCAGCTAAAAGTACCCTTGGATCTAAATTTCCTTGTAAAATAAGTTCATTCCCAACTTTATTGCGTAAACCGTGTAAAGATTCTTGCCAATCAATGCTTAGAACATCTGCAGTGTCCTTATTTATCCTGGAGAAACCAGAACCAATTCCCTTTGGAAAAAATATTGCCGGTGTACCTTTTTCCCTCACGGCTGATAATATTCTTTCATTGTAGGGCATCATGGTTTCGAAATACATCTCAAGTGGAATTTGTCCTGCATGTGTATCAAATAATTGAAAAACATCAATACCCTGTTGAACCTGCTGTTGGGCATAAAAAACAGAAAGTTCAGTGACTTTTTCAAGCAAATTTTTAGTTTTTCCAGGATATTTATATAAAAATTTCAAAATATCATTGAAATTATGCCCGAAAGCACCCCCCTCCAACATAAAGCAAATGGTTGTGAAAGGTGCACCACAAAAACCTATTAACGGGATATGTGTTGGTTTATCCTCCAGGATTTTTTCAATGGTTGCGTATATATATTCAAGTTTCTCGGGTTTAGCGGATAACTCATTAGCAGGTTCATTAACATGTTTCAAAGACCTTTCAAACATGGGACCATTGCTGGTAAAAGTTAGGTTCATACCTAAAGCTTCCGGAATCACCAAGATATCAGAGAAAAGAATGGCCGCATCCACATCAAGGTCATTAATGGGTAACAGGGTTACTTTAGAGGCAAGTTCGGGATCGGAAAGGAGTTCTTTGAAAGTAAAAGATTCACGCATTTCCATATAAGAAGGTAAAACCCTCCCGGCTTGCCGCATAAACCAAATTGGGGGACGTTCACGTGTTTTTCCTTCAAGGGTATCCAGTAGAATTGAATTTTTAGTCATGCTGGTAAGTTTTTAAGTGCCATTAGGTTTACATTAGCAAATTTCTCTAAGTCAATATCATCATGAGCTAATGATATAAACAAACATTCAAAACCGGAAGGAGCTAGGTAAATGCCTTTTTTCAAGCAATAATTAAAATACTGCGCATACATTTCGGTATTAGATGACATGGTATCGGAGGTTGTAACTACCCGATCCTTGGTGGTGAAAAAGAGGGTCATCATGGAGCCAATCCTATTTAATACACCTTGAATCCCTGTATTTCGTAGGTTTTCAAGAATGGCTTTTTCAACTTTTTTCCCTTTTTCTTCCAAATCAACGTATATCCCGGGCCTACTAAGTTCAGTTAACATAGTTTTTCCAGCGGCCATGGCCAAGGGATTTCCTGAAAGTGTCCCTGCTTGGTAAACAGGCCCGACAGGCGCCAATTGATCCATAATTTCAGCTTTGCCTCCATAAGCTCCAACAGGCAATCCTCCCCCGATAATTTTTCCAAGGGTAGTAAGATCCGGGATAATTCCATACAATTCTTGGGCACCTCCCTTAGCCAATCTAAAACCGGTGATTACTTCATCAAAAATCAGCAATGCGCCATATTCACGGGTTAGCTTTCTTAATCCTTCAAGAAATCCGGGGGCTGGCAGGACGACACCCATGTTACCGGGTACTGGTTCAACAATAATAGCAGCTATAGATTCACCCTTTTCTTGAAAAATTTTTTTCACGCTGTCCAAATCATTATACTCGGCTATCAATGTGTGTTGGGCAATACTTGATGTTACCCCCGGGCTATCCGGGAGACCTAGGGTCATGGCACCGGAACCTGCTTTAATAAGAAAACTATCACCATGTCCATGGTAACAACCAGCAAATTTTATTATGTTGTCTTTACCCGTATACCCGCGAGCCAATCTTATAGCACTCATGGTAG
>CAZOSQ010000500.1:0-2564 GCA_964582245.1 uncultured Bacteroidales bacterium
AATAAATGTTACCACCAAACAAGAAAAAATGATACCACCTCTTTGAGTTGTTTATCCCCCCGGTTTATCCGTTTAAATTTTGTTTAGTTTCTAATTATTAGATGCTTTAATAAAATAATATTAAAAAAGTTTTAACTGTTGCCCATCATCCATTTTTCCTTTAGGTGGAGGCTCTTTTCCAAGTACTGATCTACCCCCGTATAAATGAGATTCATCATTTTCCTTTTTCTTGTATTTTTCAAATGCCCCTGGTTCCGGTGTAAAATTTTTCTCCATTTGTCCAATTGTTTTGTACAAGCTATTAAAAGCTTTTTTCTTATCCGAGTGATCAATTCTTGATTTATCCAGCGCTTTCTTTAGAAACTCTATGGTATCATCATAAACATGGGTTTGCACCGGGTAAGGCTTCCTGTCTTTTCCGCCATGTGCAAATGAGAACCTAGCAGGATCAGAAAATCTTGAGGGAGTACCATGGACAACCTCGCTCACGAGAGCTAACGACCTTAGGGTTTTTGGACCTAAACCATTGATAAGCAATAAATTTTCAAAACTATTTGTATCTTGTTCATGTGCAAGCGCTATGATGGTACCCAACCTTTTTAAATCTATATCATCCAGTTGGACGTCATGGTGTAAGGGCATCTTGAGGTGTTTTATCTCGTTCATCATTTTTGAAGGGGCTTCCCTTGTAACATGAAGAATTCCTTTTCGAGTGATATCGGCCTCTTTATGTGTAAGGTTTAATATTAATCCCTGGTTTTCACCACAAACAGCAGTATGAGGTTCTTCTACAAAAGATTTTATAGAACCGGAATGCCAGTGATACCTTCTAGCAAATCTTGAGATACCATTCATACCCTGTTGTACTACAGCCCATTCTCCTTCGTCAGTAACTATAAAAGAATGTAGGTATAGTTGGAAACCATCCTGTATGGCTGTATTATCAATTTTTGCAGTTAATTTACTGTATTTCAACATATCATCCCCGTTGATACCGGTTTTTCCCGATACTACAATAAGCTCATTGGGTGTTTGTCGTGAATGTTTACCTCTTCCCCCGCAAATAAATAAGCCCAAATCATTTGACATGGGTGTGATAGCTGATTTAAGGGTCCCCATAACAGATGTAGTGATTCCCGAGGAATGCCAGTCCATTCCAAGTACTGCACCAAATGATTGGAACCAGTAAGGATCGCTTAATCTTCTCAACACTTCCGACTTTCCATATTCAGAAACTATATATTCAACAATAGCTCCTCCTAGTTTAGACATCCTTTGGTATAACCATGCCGGAACTTTTCCGCCATGTAAAGGCAAATCTGCATATCCGGATTTTTTCATTTATCAAATAATTTATCTTTAAATTACTATTTCTTTCCCAGTTGCAAAAATCAAAAATATCATGCTTACTTCCTATTTGTATAAAAAAAGATTCACGAATCCATTCCCGGGTAACTTGTTTTTCACCAAAATGCAAAACTTTTAAATCTTGTTTTTGTTTTCTATTTAAGAACGGTTCCAAATCGATTACGGGACAACTAGGAATAATTTATAATAAAACGAATTAAAAAGAAAAAATTATGGATATTGAAGTACAAGGAAAAAAAATTCCAGCTATAGGTTTTGGTACTTGGGCCTTACGTGGAAAAGATTGTACCGAATCAGTCGCGGATGCTTTAAAAATAGGATATCGTCATATAGATACAGCCCATACATATGGTAACGAGGAAGAAGTAGGAGAAGGTATTCGACAATCCGGCGTGAAGAGGAAGGATATTTTCTTGGTTACCAAGATTCCTCCAAACAGGTTAGAACCGGATGATATTGTTGACACCGCGAATGAAAGTTTAGCTAAACTTGGTTTTTCTTATGTGGATATGCTTTTAATTCATTGGCCATCCCCGGGGATGAAATTAGAGGCAGCCCTTAAAGTTTTACTTGATCTACAATCCGAGGGAAAAACAAGAATGATTGGTGTCAGTAATTTTTCCAAGGTTTTAGCTGAACAAGCATTATCTATAGGACCCATTGTATGTAACCAGGTGGAATTAAACCCATACAATTATGATCAAACAAAAGAAAATATAAATTTTGCAAACGACAATGACATGATGATCACGGCTTATACGCCCCTTGCGAAAGGAAAAGTATCGCGTGATCCTATATTACAAAAAATAGGGGAAAGATACCAGAAAAAACCTGCACAAGTAGCTTTAAGATGGCTTTTACAACTTGGAAATGTAGCGGTTATTCCGAAGGCTTCTACGCGGGAACACCGGATTGACAACCTTAACATCCTGGACTTTGAGTTAAAGTATGAAGAAATACAAGAAATAAAATCAATAACTGGTGTTCATTCAGTATTTTAAAATTTATTTGTTGGTTTATTAGTAAAAAAATCATACTTGTAAGGTATTCCCCGGTGGTATGATTTTTCCTTTTTATACATGCATATTTAGGGAGGGATAGTTATAAAGAATTGAATAATTGACCTTTATCAGGATGTATTATATAGCATAAAAAAAAATAAAAAAAAACTAGAATTATAATTCAAAATATAGTCT
>CAZOSQ010000501.1:0-2562 GCA_964582245.1 uncultured Bacteroidales bacterium
ACGCAATATTTTTGATAGGATTTCTTTCTTAATATTTACTTACGGATGAGAGTATTTACAAGTTAAAAAAAACAATTAAAAAATTGGAAATTAAAAAAAAACTACCTAATTTTACTTTTCATATAAAAAAAGAGGTAATCAATGGGTTGGATTTTATTAATATTATCTTTATTACACCTGCTATTATTAGCTGGAAATAATTTTTTTGCCTCGATAAAAATTAAAGATTAAAAAATAATACAAAGAAAATAATTGACAAAGCGAGGTGAAATAATCACCTCGTTTTTTTTTATTTTTTCTGTAAAACAAAAATAGTTAACATGCTTGTAATAAGATTTATAATTAGGGTCGAATATTTACCCTCCCAAGGGGGAGGAAGTTGAAAGGATTTAAGTAAAAACAATTCATGCAATTTATTCATTGCAGAATACCATTTTTAAATTAATTTTGGACTTTTTAAAAATATCGCTAAAAAGTACCTTGTTTTTGAAAGGTTCCCAGGGAGGAAAAGAGCCCGGGGAAATGCGATAGGATAACTTTAATAGAATGAATTATGGCAAACGATCGAGTATATATTTTTGATACCACTTTAAGAGATGGAGAACAGGTTCCCGGTTGTCAATTGAATACCATTGAGAAAATTGAAGTGGCTAAAATGCTGGAAGAATTGGGGGTGGATGTAATTGAAGCGGGTTTTCCGGTTTCCAGCCCGGGAGATTTTAAATCAGTGGTGGAAATAGCAAAAGTAGTTAACAACCCGGTGATATGTGCATTGACTCGCGCGGTACGAAAAGATATAGAAGTGGCCGCTGAGGCACTGAAGGTTGCTAAGAGAGGACGTATCCATACGGGAATAGGAACATCTCCTTATCATATTAAATATAAACTAAATTCCAACGAAGAAGATATTATTGAAAGGGCTATTGATGCCGTTAAATTTGCCAGAAACCTGGTGGATGACGTGGAATTTTATGCTGAGGATGCTGGCAGAACAGGCAATGAATACCTGGCGAAAGTTGTTGAAGCAGTGATTAAAGCCGGCGCCACTGTAATCAATATTCCAGATACTACAGGATATACTATTCCTTATGAATATGGTGAGAAAATCAAGTTTTTGGTAGATAACGTTCCCAATATAGACAAGGCTATTTTATCTACTCATTGTCATAACGACCTAGGAATGGCGACCGCGAATACCATATCAGGGGTTTTGAATGGTGCAAGACAAGTTGAAGTAACTATAAACGGGATAGGAGAGAGGGCTGGTAATACTTCCTTGGAAGAAGTGGCCATGATCATTAAATCTCGGAAAGATATCAATTGTTATACCAATATCAAATCTGAAAATATAATTAGGGCAAGTCGGCTTGTTTCCAATCTTATGCGAATGCCTGTACAATCCAATAAGGCGATTGTAGGGCGAAATGCCTTTGCTCATTCATCGGGTATTCATCAAGATGGGGTGCTGAAAAACAGGGAAAATTATGAAATTATTGATCCCAAAGAAGTTGGTGTGTTTGAATCTTCTATCGTATTGACAGCCCGAAGTGGACGTGCAGCGTTGAAACATAAGCTTGAAAAATTGGGATTCATCGACTTGGCAAAAGAAAAACTGGATGAAATTTACGAACGTTTTCTTGTTCTTGCAGATAAGAAAAAGGATATAAACGAAGAAGATCTTTTGATCTTGGCCGGGAAAGAAAAAAGACAAGACCGCTCCATGAAATTGGATTTCTTACAAGTTATCTGTGGAAAAGGCTCTGTACCAGTTGCTACAGTTAGAATCATGATGTTTGGAAAATTATACCAGGAAACGGCCACCGGCAATGGACCCGTGGATGCAGCGTATTCGGCTGTCAAAAAAATCGTGAATAAGGAGGTAAGGCTAGAAGAATTTTTGGTTCAAGCAATTACCCGGGGAAGTGATGACCAGGGTAAGGTACATGTCCAGGTAGAAAATGAAAATAAAATGTATTATGGCTTCTCTGCCAACACTGATATAGTTCGTGCAGCTACCGAGGCCTTTATTGATGCTTTGTCACAAATAGTTTAAAATAATAAAGATTCATACAATGGGTAAAACATTATTTGATAAAGTTTGGGAAAAACATGTTGTCAAAAGCATTGACAATGGTCCCGATGTGTTGTACATTGATAAACACCTCATTCACGAGGTAACAAGTCCAGTTGCTTTTTTAGGACTGGCTAATCGAGGGGTTAAAGTATTCAGGCCGAAAAATACGGTTGCCACGGCTGATCATAATGTCCCAACCGTGAACCAGCATCTTCCTATCCAGGAAGAACTTTCTCGTTCCCAGGTACAGAAATTAGAAGAAAATTGCAAGGAACATGGTATTGATATGTATGGACTTAACCATCCATACCAGGGAGTTGTCCATATCATTGGCCCTGAATTAGGAATTACACAACCCGGCATGACCATAGTTTGTGGAGACAGCCATACTTCTACACATGGAGCATTTGGCACCATAGCTTTTGGTATAGGTACCAGCGAAGTGGAAATGGTACTGGCCAGCCAATGTCTTATACTGAGCAAACCCA
>CAZOSQ010000502.1:0-2556 GCA_964582245.1 uncultured Bacteroidales bacterium
TCTGTTCAATCTGTGTCATCTGTGTTCAAAAGGGAACGCTGATGACGCTGATTTGACTGATAGTCGCTGATAAGAAATAAGAAAAATTTGGTTCTACTACCATTTTAGTGGAAGTTGATTTTGAGTATCCAGAATTCAGAATAGTTTTATTATAAGCTTCACTGATTTTTCTGCCTTCCGACTTCCGACTTCTGCCTTCTTTATTCTAATAATCCTTTTCCACAATAATTGCAGTAGTACCCTTAAGTTTCTTTAAAAATGGATTGACTTTCCATAAAATGATGAATCATAATGTTATTGATTTTCATCGTTTTTTCGCCTGCATAGATAATATGTCCATTCCTTTCCACACCTTTCATATTTAAAAAATGTGAAATCCCCTTATGAAAATCTTTATTATATGTTCTTGAGGCTTTAATCTCAATGGGAATAAGTTTCTTTCCAAATTTAAAAAGGAGATCAACTTCATTTTTGTGATTATCTCTAAAAAAATAAAGATTTGGATCTTTACCTGCATTAAACCGTGTTTTTAATGCATCCATTACAACCATATTTTCGAATAATCCACCAAGCAAGGGGTCGCGAGCTACCTGCCTGATTGATTCAATACCCAGTAAATAAGATGCTAATCCAACATCTGTAAAATATAATTTAGGCGATTTAATGATTCTTTTTCCAAAATTTTCATAATAGGGAGGTAATCTGTAAATAATATATGAAGCTTCTAAAACGGATAACCAATCCGAGATGGTGGGTGAGGACACCCCTGTATCCGAAGCTAAAGAAGCTATATTTACTATTTGCCCAACTCTTCCGGCCAGTAATCTGAGAAAATTTTCAAAGCGCGATAAATCTTTTAAATGAATCAATTGCCGAACGTCTCTTTCGACGTAAGTATGCATATAGTTTCGATACAATGCTGTTGGTTCTTGATTTTGATCGTAAATACGGGGCATAAATCCATTATAAATTAAATCATCGCGATCAAAGCTTTTATGGATCGAACTTAATTCATGAAGCGAAAAGGGCAGTAGTGAAACAAGAGCTGTCCTTCCGGCAAGAGATTGACTAATGGATGCATTTAATGAAAGCTGATGACTGCCGGTTAAAATATATGCTCCGTTTTTCTTTTCCTCATCAACAAAAACCTGAATATATGAAAGCAATTCAGGAACCCGTTGCACTTCATCTATAATTAAAGGAGCAGGGAATTGTTTAAAAAAGCTTTTCGGATCATTTTCTGCCAATAATCGATTTTCGGGATGTTCTAAATTACAACTGGCATACGAAGGAAAAGCCATTTTTGCCAATGTAGTTTTGCCTGATTGCCGCGGCCCGGTAATTGTAACTACAGGATAAGTTTTGGCAAATTTTTGTATAACTCGTTGTAAATCCCGTTTTATCATTTTAGTAAAATATCAATTATTTGTACAAAATTAAAGTTTTAGTTTAAAATTGTACAAATGGTTTGGGTATATTTATAATTTCGGTTCTACTACCATTTTAGTGGATAAAGATTTAAACCGCCATGAAAAAAAGAATAGCACTAAAAAATATTACTTGGTTTACTTTATGAACTATTTTGAATTTTGAATAAAATAATCTGCGAGTATCCGTAGTATCCGCGTCATCCGCGTTCTATTCCTTGTTTGTGCGGATTACTTTTTTTCAAAATCTTTCCAATCCAGGCCGGATTGTCTCATAATGGAACGAAATGTACCTATTGGAATTTCTTTTTTAAGATGCGGAACAATTACAATCTTTCCCTCTTTTTTATATTTTCTGTGGCTTCCTCTTTGTGAAACATAATGGAAACCATTTTTTTCGAGGTATTTTATAATCTTTGAAGAAGAAGGTAGTTTTCCCATCAGATATTGATAGTATTTTCCCCTAACATTGCTTCATTAATAGTAAGAAATTCTTTATCAGAATCCTCATCCTCAAAGTATAAGGTAAGTGCTTCTACCAAACCTTCTTTTGCTTCTTCTATTGTTTTTCCAAAGCTTGATAAATCAACGTTCAGGCATTGGGAGACATAATAATTTCCCTCTTTATAAATAATATATTTTATGTTTTTCATAAGATTATTTTTTTAATCTATAGTTTGTTTATTGAACGAGAATTTTTCTCTCTTTATTGAGTGTTTTTGAACTTTCATAAAACCTTTTTTTAGAATGTAAAGAATGTATGGAACGCTGATCCGTCAAAAGCCGGACACAGTGACGCGGATTTGGCCGATGACCGCGGGTTTTATTATTACTATTTCACTTACTAATTAACTCCTAAACTTACCTCTCGTCTTCTTCTTACTTTTTATGGCACGCGGATGACGCGGATTGAGCGGATTTACACAGATTTTTATTTTTAAAATATCTTAGGTGAAAAATTATTAATTAGTTTTCTTTATGAATTAACTATAAATTTTGAGAAAAAATTATCCGCGGTCATCCGTTGCATCCGCGTCATCCGCGTTCCATGCATCCGCGTTCTATATTCCTTGTTTGTTGTTCCTTGTTTGTTGTTTGGTGTTTGGTGTGCGGCGGGTATCCACAATTT
>CAZOSQ010000503.1:0-2545 GCA_964582245.1 uncultured Bacteroidales bacterium
AAGCTATATCTCCAGGTACAATTTCGATCGTACAGCCATTATCACGGCAGATCTGCGAAAAGGTTTTTCATTCGATGAGGTCATGGCACCAGTAATTAATTCCCTGGAAAATTATAATTTCCCGGTTGGGTACGGTTATCATCTGGGGGGAGAAGTAGAAAACAGGAAAGAGACCTTTGGTGGATTATCCAATGCCATCTTGATTGCTCTTATTTCCATTTTTGCCGTGCTGGTTCTTCAATTTCGCTCCTTCATTCAACCCTTGATTATATATGCCGCTATACCGTTGGCCGCGATAGGTTCGATCTGGGCCCTGCTCCTTTCCGGTAATGATTTTTCTTTTACTGCCGGGATAGGATTTGCCAGTCTCGTGGGTATCGTGATAAACAATAGCATTATTCTCGTGGATTATTCCAACAAGTTAACCAATCAAGGAAGAACAATCATTGAAGGAGTAAAAGAAGCTGGAGAAACACGTTTCACCCCCATTATTCTGACCATGCTAACCACGATTGGAGGATTACTTCCACTAACCCTTGCAGGTGGAAGTTTATGGGCTCCCTTGGGTTGGACAATTATTGGTGGCCTTCTTATTTCAACCATACTAACCCTATTGGTGGTTCCCATTTTGTATGTTATGCTAACACCAGCAAAGAAAGCAAGCACCAACTTGCCCCAAGAAAAATCAAACTCCTGGAAATAATGTAAAACTTAATCCGGGAAATGAAAAAAGGATGCCACACTTAAAAGGCATCCTTTTTATCATCACTATGAACTTGAATTATTAACCTACAAAATCATTTCTCTGAATTTTATTAAAAAAAACATTATCCCTTGTAAAGTTTTTCAACTTCTTTCCAATTCACAACATTCCACCAGTTTTTAATATATTCCGGACGTTTATTTTGGTATTTAAGGTAATAAGCATGTTCCCAAACATCAAGACCAAGCAAGGGAGTACCCTGTACATCAACAACATCCATCAATGGATTATCCTGGTTAGGTGTTGAAGTTATTTTTAATCCACCTTGAGTTTTTACCAGCCATGCCCATCCTGAACCGAAACGTGTTGCAGCGGCATTTAAAAACTCTTCCTTAAATTTTTCTAATGAACCAAAATGTTTATCAATGGCCGAAGCCAAATCACCTGCTGGTGTTCCGCTGCTTCCAGGCCCCATAATTTTCCAAAACAGGTTATGGTTATAGAAACCACCGCCATTATTTCTTACTGCCGCTGAATGAGCAGAAATGTTTTTCAAAATTTCCTCGATGGATTTCCCTTCAAGTGAGGTTCCTTGGATGGCTCCATTTAATTTATCGGTATATGCCGCATGATGTTTAGTATGATGAATTTCCATTGTTTGAGCATCCACGTAAGGTTCCAAGCTATCATACGAGTATTCTAATTTTGGTAATTGAAAAGACATAATATCAATTTTTATGGTTATTACTTATTTAGACTAATTTAAAATAATAAACATCAAAATCTACAAATTGTTTATAAAACATCTCAATATTATTCTTTACGAAATATTTCTTTTAAATATCCATAAAAATCATCTCTTTATTAATTTACATATAACCCTGCTAAAGAAGTTGAAATACCGGGATAAAACCATTTTAATACTATTTTGTTGAAAAATAAAATTTCAAATTCAAATTATCCTGATTATCTTTGTTTTCAGGTTCAAATTAAACTGAATGCAACAAAGTAGATTCATTAAAATCATAAAGAATAAATATATTCTTGCCACTTTAATCTTCATCATTTGGCTTTCTTTTTTTGATCGCTATAATTGGATTGATAGGTTCAATAATTTAAACAGCCTTTATAGGCTTGAAAAAGATAAAAATTATTTCATGGAATGGAATAGAAATGATTCAATCAGGATGCATGAATTGATGACAAATAATGAAAACCTTGAGAAATTTGCAAGGGAACAATATCTTATGAAGAAAGAAAATGAGGATATTTTTATCATCGTGGAAGAAAAATAATATAATATTGCACCAGGGTTTTCATGGGTAATCCTCATACTTTACACAAAAAGGTCTTTATTAAAATAGGTTGTTTTTTTTGAAAAAGTTATCCACTTGAAGATATGCACTTGAAGATACAAACTTTAAAAAATATTTGATCTTGCGGAATATTTAACAAATTCTCTTAAAAAAATAAGTTTAACCAACATAAAATATACAAAATGATTAAACATATAGTTTTTTTTAAATTAAAAAATAATTTTACCCGGGAAGAAAAAAATATTAAATTAATGGAACTTAAAAATCGCCTGGATGCTTTGAAAGATAAAATTCCCCAGGTAATCCTATTTGAGACCGGGGTAAATATTAGTCAATCTGCCAATGCTTTTGACTTGAGCCTTGTTTCTGAATTTGAAAACCTCGAAAAACTTGAAGAATACCGGAAACATCCGGATCACGAAAGTGTTCTTGATTTTATAAATGAAATTAAAGAAGATGTAGCTGTTGTTGATTACGAATTTTAACGTGCTACAAAAAGGATTTTTATATCAAGAAACGAATTAAG
>CAZOSQ010000504.1:0-2545 GCA_964582245.1 uncultured Bacteroidales bacterium
GAGGCGCTGCTGGCGGGATATCAGCTGCTTTATTCGGTTACCTTGATGCTGAGTTGTTATCAGGTATAGACTTTATAATGGATTATACCGGGATTGATCTAGCAATTAAAAGATCAGATTTGATAATTACTTCCGAGGGAAAATTAGATGAGCAAACTGGTGGAGGAAAAGCCCCTTATGGAGTGGCAAAAAGGGCTAAAAAATATAACAAGCCGGTTATCTTTGCTGGTGGACAAGTGCCTTTAAAAATCATGAATCCTTCTTTCCTTGATGCTGTCTTTTCTATAAGTAATGGACCTAAAACTTTAGAACAAGCTCTTAAGGATTCCCCGGCACTTTTGACCAATTTTGCTTATAACTTGGTAAAATTATGGAAAATAGCGGCCAAACAACAATGATTGAATAATATTTCTGTATCTCCTGGTTTGATTAAAGCTAATGGCAGGATCAACTATAACATTATTTTTTAAGTAGTTTAAAAGCATGTGACCACTGGTCATGAAGAAAGCCATAACGGATCCAAATCATTGCCATGGCTTCTAAAAGATAAGCTTGATTAATATCTCCAAGATTGATTACTGGCCATCCCCAGCTTGAAAGAATTCCTGTTACAATTGTTTTCGATTCCGTATCATTTCCTGCTAAAAACATATCTGGCATACCTTCGTGCAAAATAGGATTGGCCATGTAGGGTGCTGTTATCATGTTAAGAGTTTTGACAATTTTTGATTCCGGCAACCATTTTTGAATAGTTTTGCCTCCTGAATCAGGATAACCTATACCTAAATGAGGTATTTCTTCTTTTTCATTATAAATAAGCGGGTTGGTCACATCGATTACAATTTTTTCCTTGAAATTGTTTTTCCCTGCTAATTTTATGGTATTTTCTGTCCCAAGCCAAGCAGTGCATAAGACTATTAAATCCCCGTTCATTGCAGCCTCTTCTAAAGAATTGCAATATATGTTCATGGCATTTGTATCTATCCAAGTTTTTAATTTACCGGGATTTCTTGAGCCTATCGTAACTTCATAACCTAATTTCTGAAAACCGATAGCTAAGTGGCGACCAACAGTTCCAGATCCTAATATGCCTACTTTATTTATCATCTATTTTCTTGTTTCAATTCACTTTTAAAAATATAACAAATACTTTTTTATAAAGTTTTTAGACTTTCTAACCATTTTCTAGAAATGATTAGAAAAATTTTTGATAAAAAAAGTCACTTTTTTTCCTGAATATATACTGTACTCTTATATACCTAGCATTAACATTAATTTAAGATAAGTTTAATGTAGTGGTAATATGATTTAAATATCTATTTTCTAATTTTGATAATAATTATAATAATTTATAATAATTTAATCGAGGATGAAATTTTATTTCCTGTTTTTGATCATAATACTCTCTTTATCGGATACTTTTGCGATAGATGGAGAGGAAAATAAAAAGGGTACTGAACTTATAACGATAAAAGGAAAAGTTGTTGATAAATCAACGGGAGAAGGTTTAGCAGGAGTGACAGTGAACATAGATGGCACAAATGTTACAGTTTATACAGACTTTGAAGGTAATTTTGAAATACCAGCTATTGAGGCGGGAAATTATAAATTTATAATGAAATATATTTCCTATAGATTATTAAAAATAGAAAAGATATTTACGGGAAGTTCACAGGTTATCTTTAAAATGGAGAATGATCTCCTAGAACTTGAAAAAGTTAATAAATTGCCGGTTAACTTAAATTCACATAATAATAATATAATGGGATAAAAAAAGGGAAACCCAAACCGGGATTCCCTTTTTTATTCATTAACTGTTAATTTATTAGAACAATTTTTCACTAATTAAATTTCCTTCTTCATTCCATTGGATCCATTTTCCAGTTCTTTTTCCATCTATATAATGCATTTCATATCTAAGAACTTTATTTTCATCCCAAACCATCCAATTTCCATGTTTTTGACCATTTTTGTAAAAAGCCTCACTCGTCTTGAATCCATTTTCTGCAAATGTTTCCCATTTACCATCCATGATCCCTTTTTTATAAGAGCGAATTTCTTTAAGATCTCCTCCCTGATAGTATAATTTAATTTTTCCATCCAGTTTTCCCTCGTGTACATTCATGTACAACTTTAGGTTACCATTTGCATGATATTCTTCATATTCCCCACTATATAAAGTGTTATTGTCGGCATAATATAAGCCATCATTACCTTCACTTATTTGGGCTTGAACAAAACCCATGCTAAATAATAGCATTAATCCAGAATATATAATTATTTTTTTCATAACTACCCCCTTTTTAATATTTAATACGTTTGAACGATTACTTTTGTTGCGGGTTCCTTAATATTTTGTTAATACAAATTTAACAAAAAATTAACAATTATAAAAGTAAACAATCAAAATAATTAAACTACCCCGGAGGTTTTTTCTCTAAAGTGATTTCTTATGTCTTGATACGTACTTGTTGTTCGTTTTTTATTAATTTTCACTACTGACCGGGTAAATTTTAAATAAAATTAAAACCGCTAAATTATTATT
>CAZOSQ010000505.1:0-2523 GCA_964582245.1 uncultured Bacteroidales bacterium
GGGGGCGAAAACCTACCCACCACTTTTATATTTATTCTTCAAAGCCAATAATAATATAGCGCTTTCAATTTTATTTAAAATTTACACGGTCAGTAGTGAAAAAAAATATATTCTTCAAACCTTGGAAAAAAAAGGGGGAAAATAAACTTAATTAAATTGCGTGAATTCCAAGAAAATTAATGCAAGACATTATCTCTGCGGGGATGTAAAATTTATCAATAAGAATTTCCTTAGGTATGGGATTAAAGTAAAAAAAACAAGTATATTTTAAATTGTAATTAAAAAGCATGGATGCCTGGTGAAAACCTCCACCAAAACACCCATAACTTTTGTCAGAAAAAAACCTATCTACTTGTTCTTCTCATACGGAGCATAATTTCTTTTGTTTCACCATTCTTAGATATTGTTGCCTTGGCATCACAGCTTCCAGAACCATAATCAATTATGATGGGATCTTTATCACCCCTTGCCAATTGTACTTTTCCACTTTGGATAAAAGGGCATGAAATTGCAATGTGCAAAGTATCTGTTATTTGACGGGTAAATGTTTCACCTTTAAAATTAGTTCCAGTCACCGTTCCCCAGATTTTGTATTCATCATCACCAATAATTTTAAGAGTTTTGAATCCTGCAACAAAATATCTTTCCTTTTGAAAAGAAGATGTTAACACGGAACTATCCGGGAAAATAATTTTCCCATTGGAAAGGGTTACTTTGAACCACATGATGCTATCAGGTGTAAAGCCCATATTTTCTACTGTTCGTACACCTTCAACCCCAATCCCATTCACGAAATAATTTTCAGTAGTAATAGTCCTAACAGAACCTTTCTCACGATACCTCCCGGTTATATTTACTTTAACTTTACCCTTCCTGGTAATGGTGTCAATGATGGTACTATCCGGGGTCCTGATAATTTTCATACATCCTTCCCCATAATCTATAATTATATCTTTTGGGAAAGAATTAAAGGCCGTGTCACTAACCGTAATAACGGGGCATGACCCAGCCTTAAGCCCGCCAGTTTGGAAATTATTGTTTTCAAGGTTACCCACTATTTCCGTTGCCTGGTTCATGATATCCTGGCTAATTTCTTCCACCGCGACATCATCTTCCATATCTTGGAGGTCCGTTGAGGATATACTGCTTTCATTTAAATCATTTTCCTTGGTGCAAAAAGACACCATCATAGCCAACAAAGACAAGGCTATAATAATTAGGGGGAAATTTTTCTGCTTCATATTAAATTGTTTTTTGTTAATTGTTCCCCTTTACGCAAATATTTTGACAAAGGTTACGGGTATTAAAATGCTTAATGATTTTGTCATAGCAAGTTATGATTCCATGGATGTGTTCAATGTTACTTTTGCTGATAAAAGCAAACAGGATATTTCTTTAGGAAACTGTAAATATGTAATTTCATTTTTTTTAAAAGTAGGATGTAAAAATTGATATTGGTGGTAAAGATCTTATTGTTATCGGATGTGTTTTGAATTGCTGGCGACCAGGTTTTATCCTTAAGGTATCGAGAGGGGAATAGCTGCAGAATGAGGGAAATTCCAGTATACAATCATTCAAAAGATTTTATATTTATAACCTACCCCATTGGCAAGGACATTTCTTATTATGGTACCGTTAGAAGTTTTACTATTTTCTTCATGGAATTTAAAATCTTCATGGAATTATACCGTAGTTTAATCAAATATCAAACTGTTATTGATATATGTATGTATTATTTTTATTACTTTACATTCGCATAATAAAACATGTTATTAACTGAAAAAAATTTTAAATGAGTTCCATAAAATATTTTTTTACAGCATCATTTTTTTTCCTTCTTACAAATTTAATATCCCAGGTCAATCCCGGCAATGCCTTACAGTTTGATGGCGTGGATGATCACGTGACACTTCCTTCTTTCCAGCAAGTTATAAACGGCAGTTTTACAATCGAGTTCTGGTATTACCCGGAAGCAGGAATTACTAACGATCAATACCTGGTTGGAAACAGGGGGTCTGGCCAAAGTGGAACAGGTGGTAATTGGTTTCTTATCAATTCTAACCTTAATGATAAATTATTTGTACAGGTAGGTCGTGGGGATAAAGATTATTATACATTGCTTTCAACAGATTTCCAGAACAATGAATGGATGCATATTGCTTTGACCCGGGAAGTAGTGGGTGAGAGCGAGGTTGTTACTTTATATATCAATGGAATTCAACATGATAAAAAAGTATCTGGTTATAGATCATGGTCAATTAACCAATTGATGTACATTGGATGTCATCCTGTATATTCCGGTAAAATAAAAGGAAAAGTGGATGAATTCAGGATATGGAGCCATGCCAGGACACATAAACAACTAAAAGAAACGCTAAATTCCCCTCTTTCAGGAAATGATGATGGGTTAACCTGTTATTTTAATTTTAACCAATCTTCTGGGAACACAGTACTGGATATGTCTGAATCACCCTTTTATGATGTCACATTGAACAACATGTCATCAAGCAGTTGAGTAAAACC
>CAZOSQ010000506.1:0-2523 GCA_964582245.1 uncultured Bacteroidales bacterium
CCTGCCGGTTCCGTACATGAACTGCCAAATTCCTGTTGCACCCGCCCTTGAAACCGCCCTTGGATTCAATGCTGATTCTATAATGGCCAGGTATTTTAATTCCGTGGGCATGCCTTTTTTATCAAAAACATCTTCGAAAATAGGGAAGTAATAATCTGTCAGCCCAAGCATGCTTTCCACCAGGTTCCTTCTTTTCATGGTGTACATTTCTATAAAATTTCTTACAATTTGGTTGTAAGATAATTTCATGTCAGAAGGAATACTGGCAATTCGGGCCATGTAAACAGAATCGCTGAATGTTGGTATTTTGCTGGTGTCCAGTTGCGTGTAGTCCCTGTTGTACTTGTATAGGGAGTTTTTTACATACCATAAGTTTAATAAGCTATCGAGATTTCTATTGAAATTAATTTGTTCTTCAGCATTTAAAGGGGGAGGTTTTATCGTATCATTAGTTCCCGCTGAAAGTTTTCCTATTCCCATCCAAAGACAGAGAAATGTGACAAGGCCAATGCTTTTTCCCTTCATAAAAATAAAATAAATTAAAAATTTAGTGAAAATTTTGCCCCAAAACTCATGGTATAAAATGGATCCGCAATGGGGGAAACTTTTAACGAAAGATCCTGTGTTACATCAAAATTATAGAAATGAGCATCCACTGTTGCATCAATAATATTTAAGAAATAAACGGCAACCAAACCAATTATAGTGCCATCACGCCATCTTTCAAATGTTTCCGTACCTCTTTTTAATTGGGTAGAATTATCTCCCAATGGGTTATAACCTGGGAGATCATATTTTCCTTCCGGAAGACTTTCTTGTGTAAGTTCATATTCGTACCAAGCATTTCTAAACTGGTTATAAAAATAGTTATTCCTTTGTATATAATAAATTAGAACACCTATACCGGCATAAAGGA
The DNA here is from genome assembly GCA_964582245.1 of uncultured Bacteroidales bacterium. GTDB lineage: Bacteria > Bacteroidota > Bacteroidia > Bacteroidales > CAZOSQ01 > CAZOSQ01. Next base: position 917 of record CAZOSQ010000506.1, read on the forward strand.
CAGGTATTTTCCAGTACTTCTGGTTATAGGCTTGTCCAAGACCTGGTAAGACTGCAGAATATAATGCTGCTTTACGCGGAGAATGTTCATCTAGGGCTGGTTCAATATCGGCACTGCCAACATCTTTAAATCGTCCCACATCGGTAGCAGTATCCACAATTGCTGAATCTGTCACCTGGGCTACCATTGTCGGGAACATTGATGAGGAAAATAGAAGAATAAGAATATATTTCTTCAACCTAATCGATAGGAGATGATTTAGTGATAGTAAATCAGGTATTTTCTTTAAGTACTGCTTCCAAGGCATTAATAATCTTATCGAGATCATCATCAGATTTGAATGAAATAATAATTTTACCATCACCCTTGTTACTTCTTTTAAAGTCCACTTTACCAAATTTTTGGTTCATATTTTCCCAAAATTTAAAAAGATTCTCGGGAAGTGTCGGTTCTTCAAGTAACTTATTGGGTTCTTTGCCGTTTAGTGAACTTTTTTCATTTAAAGAACGAACAAGTTCTTCTGTTTTTCTAACTGAAAGGTCATTGTTGATAATTTTATCAAAAACCTTTAGTTGTATGGCCGTATTTTCTAGATTTATCAAGGTTTTGGCATGACCCATGGAAATTTTCTTCACCCGGATACCAACCTGAATTTCTGCCGGTAATTTTAATAAACGTAAATAGTTCGAAATTGTTGAGCGTTTTTTTCCAACTCTTTCACTTAAATTTTCCTGGGTAAGCTTACATTCTTCTATTAGTCTCTGGAAGCTGATAGCAACTTCTACTGAATCAAGATCTTCTCGCTGAATATTTTCTACCAAGGCCATTTCCAACATGTTTTGGTCATCTGCCTTGCGAGTATATGCGGGCAACGATTCCATTCCTGCTAATTTACAGGCCCTGAACCTTCTTTCACCCGATATAAGTTGGAATTTCCCATTATCCATTTTACGAACTGTAATAGGCTGGATAAGACCTAATTCCTTAATTGAGTCAGCGAGTTCTCCTAATGATTCTTCGTCAAAATTTGATCGAGGTTGAAACGGATTTATTTCAATATCATTAATGTTGATCTCATTGATAATTTCAGATTGAACAACATTCTCTCTTTCTTCCTTCCTTGATGAAGGATCCTCAATTAATGCCCCTAATCCTCTCCCTAAAGCATTTTTCTTGGCCATTGTCATACAAATTAATATTTTTTCAATTTCACAAAATAAATAAATTAATCCCTAATCAACCCGAAATAATATCTCCTCCTACCGGGAATTAACTTATGATTTTTTCTTCGTTGCTTATCCTGGTTTGTTCGTTTTTTTGAAGAACTTCCCTGGCCAGGTTCAAGTAATTAATCGCTCCTTTAGATTCGGCATCGTAGAGAACAACCGGTTTGCCAAAACTAGGGGATTCACTGAGTTTTATATTTCTTTGAATAATGGTTTCAAAAACCATTTGTTGGAAATGTTTTTGTACTTCCTCTACCACTTGGTTGGATAACCTAAGACGAGAATCATACATGGTCAATAAGAAACCCTCTATTTCCAGTTGGGGGTTTAGGTGACCTTGAATAATTTTTATGGTGTTTAAAAGTTTGCCTAATCCTTCAA
>CAZOSQ010000507.1:0-2496 GCA_964582245.1 uncultured Bacteroidales bacterium
AATGTTCTAAAAAAGATCAGGTTACTACTTCTCATTCCACTTGGAAATCTTTGGATCCTCTTTCAATACCCCTCGCTGATAGAAAAAATAAATTCGACCTGGAAAACTTGGTCATTAATCCCTCGTTTGAATCAGGAAAAGTAATTGCCTTTGACAGTACAATAAGTTATAACATTGAGGGATGGAAAATACTGGGACATCATGTCAAATGGATAAACAAGGATACTCTTAATGACAAAAACGAGGTTTTTTCCGGTCTTCATTCGATGCGCATCCATGTAAATCAAGCCAACGAAGTTACCGAAACCATGGATGGGATATTGAGTGAATATATCAGGGTAATACCTGGTAATTATTTATTTACATACCATGTTAAACTAAAAAACATAGTATCCAATAAATCTCGGTTCGGTTCAAAAATATTTGATGCCGTGGATACCCGGGTATTATTCTATGATAAGAATAAAATATTATTACCCAATGATATACATTGTCCTCACCTTGACACAAGAATAAATAATTCGTTTAAGGGATATTCATTTTCTGGTTTTTCATCTATACCCGTATTCGGCTGGCACAAAGTTATCGGCAGAACCTATCATTTTCCTTTTTCAGAGGGAGATATCCCTGATGAAACTAAATATATTCGCATTTACTTTGGGTTAAAGGGCACGGGGACATTGTGGGTTGATAACGTGGATTTCAGGTATTCACCTTGGAATTTTTCAACCATTGAAAAACTAAAACCTTATATTGATTCTACTTTCTCTAAACCTGCCTTAATTATTCCTACACCAAGAAAAGTCATTGAAAAAGAAAAATTTAAATATTTTTCAAGGGATAAAAACTTTATTCCTGGTATACTTGTACCGTCCAATGCTGATGAGATGACCCTTTCTTCAGCAAAGAAGTTAAAATCAGCCCTTGAAGAAAAGATGAATGTAAACAGGGAGAAAAAAATAGAAGTAAACATTACCGATAATTCTTCTTCATCAAATGTCATTTTTAGTATTGGAAAAACACCTTTCTTGGACAAATTTTCAAATAAAATCCCTATAAAAGAAATTAAAAACCAAAAAGAAGGATATTTTATTAAATCATTTAACGATGTCGATAAGAAAATAATACTGCTTCATGGTAATGAACCAGTAGGAAATTATTATGCTGTTATGACAGTGTTACAACTCATTGACTCTAATTCATATTATCATGATGCAACAATAGTTGATTACCCGGGGATGGCAGATCGTTCTTTTCAATTTAATATCACGGACAATAACGACTGGAATTACTGTAAATTTCTGGAAAATTATAAATTTAATCAATTTTATATTGATATTAAAAATTACGATAACTTGGATCATTTAGAAAAATCAATTATCGGTGAAGGATTTCAAAATATTTCTCCAAACATACTTATTGACCTTGAATATTTCAAAAAATACAAGGATGACCAACTTGTAATAGATGATAATAAGTATAACAAACTGGTTAAAATCATCAAGAATAATGATGTTAATGTTGTAAGAATATTGTCGAATAAAAATTTTAACATGGATGAAAATTATAAAATTCATCCACTTCCTGATAACCATTCTATGAAAGCTAAGTTAAAGAATATAATCCTATTTCAAGCAGAATTTATCAATCAACTACATTTATCCACGGGAATAGGAATACAATTTTTGCCTCTATGGTATAATAATGAAATGATTAACATGGGGCTAAACCAGTCCGTGAATTACTATTTCGAATTGTTTAACCGTATTTCCCCAAGTACAAGAATTTTATGGACTGGACATTCATTTAACTCACTAACCTATGATCATTCAGATATTGAATTCTTTGGACAATATACTGATAATCCACCGGTCATATATGACAACTCATTGAATGCCAGGGCTTCATTTGGTTATTTAGGAGGTTTTGCATCTTATTACCCGGGAAAGGTAAGAATGTGCAGTTTATTCGAACCTTATAACGTGATATTTGCCAGTGAAGATTTAACATCAGGGGGATTTCATATTAATTACCAAGCAAATAGTGAAATAGATTTACTTAAGTTAATGACTGTAGCAGATTTTGAATGGAACCAGGCCCATTATAATCCTGAATTATCTATTTGGAAAACATTATTGTCCCTTTATGGAAAAACGGCTTCGCTTCATCTCTTAGAATTCAATGACAAATATTTTGCATTATGGGACATGTGCATGCGCTTGGAAAGAAACTTGAATATTAATAGAAATATCAAGATGGCCGGCACCTACCTGGATGAACTCGAAATCGCATATATGGGTTTAGAAGACAGTCTTTTGAATAAAAAGTTATTATATGAATTGTTTCTCAAAAAGGAAGAGTTAAAGGAAAATTATTACACGATTTTAAAAGGTTTTAAAAATAATCAGTAACAATATAAGTTATTAACAAGGACAAAAAAAGGAAAAAAACGACCATAACAATTAATTCATTTTCAACGTACAATAAAAAACAAAA
>CAZOSQ010000508.1:0-2492 GCA_964582245.1 uncultured Bacteroidales bacterium
GTAGAGGCTTGGTATATTTTAGTTTTATTCACCATTCCCAGCAATCTAACAGCTTCTAAAATACGTAATGTTCCTAATCCATCAGCATTGGCGGTGTATTCCGGGGTGTTAAAACTCACCTTCACATGACTCATGGCAGCTAAATTATAAATTTCATCCGGCTGAACTTCTTGGATTACACTTATTAAATTAGTTGAATCGGTCATGTCCGCGTAATGCAGGATAAAATTCCTATTTTCTGTATGAGGATCTTGGTATAAGTGATCTATTCTATTGGTGTTAAAAGATGAACTTCTTCTTTTAAGTCCATGAACAATATATTTCTGTCGAAGTAAATGTTCTGCCAGGTAAGCTCCATCCTGTCCCGTAACTCCTGTTATTAAAGCAATTTTTGACATAATCCAAATATTTTTATCAAGTAATACTTTAAAAAACAAACTTTACAAAAAGATAGTTCATAATATTTGCTTTACCTGCATTAGATTTTTTGATTGTTGAAAATGCTGAATTATTTTTTTTTTACAAAAATATAAACATACTATTCAACCAGGTTCTTTAATTGATAGAAGATTTTCCCAAAGATATTCGAAATTATACCGAATATTTTTTTTAAAAGAATTATCTTTATAGGAAAACAACTTTCCAAAAAATTTCGTAATTCTATGAAGATGGGTGTGAAATTTATTATAATAATTATAAGCATTCTATTTGTCGTGGTTGGGACATTTATTCTTTTTTTGCATTTTAAAGATTATCACCCGCCCTCTTCCGAAATAATCATGAACGATGATTCCCCTGCCATGCTTTCAGATTCTTCCGAGATAAATCTTTTGACCTGGAACATTGGTTACGCTGGACTTGGGAAAAATATGGATTTCTTTTACGAGGGAGGAAAAAAAGTTAGGGACAAGAAAACAGCAATCATCAACAATCTTTCTGAAATAACGTACTTTTTAAAAAATGACACCTTGGATTTTATCCTCCTCCAGGAGGTTGACGAATACTCAAAACGAAGCCATTTTATTGATGAAACCAATTTATTAAAATCAGAATTTAATGAATATCAAGCATTTTATGCTAAAAATTACGACATTCCTTTTATACCCTTTCCTTTTCACTCCCCCATGGGACAGGTAAAATCAGGATTGTTATTTTTTAGTAGGTATGCACCAAAGATAGTGGAAAGAATTTCCTTCAATGGAAATTATTATTGGCCAAAAAATCTTTTCATGCCAGACAGGTGTTTTTTAACAGCTAGGTATCCTTTAAAACAAGGAAATGAATTAATTATAATCAACACCCATAATTCAGCTTATGATAATGGCAATTTAAAACAAATGCAAATCAAGCAATTAAAAGATTTTATGTTGAATGAATACCAGCAAGGTCATTATATAATTGCCGGTGGAGATTGGAATCAATGGCCCCCTGCCTTATTGCAACCTAGTTTTAATGTGAATAAAAAGATACCCCCGCTCCCGGAAACAACCATGCCCGAGGGTTGGAAATGGATATATGATTCTAATATACCTTCAAACAGGGACCTGGCAGTTCCATATGATTCACTTCAATCTTCATTCGCGACTATAGACTTTTTTATTGTTTCACCAAATGTTAGTTTTCTCTCGGTGGAAACCATTGATCTTAAATTTGAAAATAGTGACCACCAGCCGGTAAAAATCAGATGTAGGTTATCTACTAAAGATAAATGATTCATTGCTGTCCATTAAAAAAACTGGATTTAAAAAACGAATAAAAATGTAAAAAAATTCCTTTACATAATCTCATGTTTTTTCAACAACTTAATTTTTACAGAAAATTATTATAAACATCAGGTAATTATACCATTAATAACATTTTCCAATTTCTTCTTTACTACTTTCGCCAATTCGATTAATTCTTCATTTTCTACTGCTTGCATAGATGCGAAGGGATCAACGGCTGCAACCTCGACAGAATTATCACCTAATTGTTGCACGACCACATTGCAAGGCAGCATAGTGCCAATTTTATCTTCTTTTTGTAAAGCTTGGTATGCCAATGAAGGGTTACAAGCTCCCATTATTTTGTATTTTCTAAAATCAACATTCAGTTTTTCTTTTATTTTCTCATGAATGTCTATTTCAGACAATACGCCAAAACCTTCTTCTTGTAAAGCTTCTTTTGCTTTAGAACATGCTGATTCGAAATCGGTTTTCAATGTTTTTTCAATATAGTACTTCATATTTAGTTATTTAATGGTTTACGTTCCCCTGGATATCCTTTTTCCCCTAGATCAAAATGCATAAATTATAAAAGGTTATTTTCCTATGGAAACCAAAAGAAAAAGTTAATGTTCATTTATTAAAAGAAATCTTATTTTTTTATCTTGTATCATCCCTAGGAACAGGTAATTGCTTCCAATTTTTTTACTCCTATAGAAAATTAGACAATCTCGAATCAATGTCGTTTAGTTAGCCATTTTTTTCTAATTTATTTTTTTATATAATCCA
>CAZOSQ010000509.1:0-2490 GCA_964582245.1 uncultured Bacteroidales bacterium
CTTCAGGAATAGATGTTAAAACATCCCTGGAAATTATTATCGAGGAACAAACCAAACAAGGAGACAGGCAACTATTTCAACATATCCATGACATGATCGTGAACGGGGAAAGTTTTTCGGAAGCAATGAAAAAAACAGGGAAATTCTCCAATTACGAGTATTACAGCATGAAAATAGGGGAAGAAAGTGGGAAAATTAACCAGGTATTGCAGGAATTAACAACTTTTTTCGGGAAAAAAATCAAGCAACGTAGACAACTCACAAGTGCATTTACCTACCCGGCTTTCGTGTTATTTACTGCCTTTGGTACGGTTTTTTTCATGCTCAAATTCATCGTTCCCATGTTCAGTGATATATTTAAACGATTTGGTGGGGAACTTCCTCCTGTAACTAAATTTATCATGACACTTTCTGATTCTTTTTCAAAGAATGCCTGGATTTTCCTATTCCTTGGTTTTGCCATAGTTATCTTGGTCTATATTTTTAAGAAAGAAACCTGGTATAGACACATATCTACCAGTCTCATGTTAAAACTACCTGTATTTGGTGATATTTTTAAAAAAATATATCTCACTCGTTTTTGTCAATCCATGGCATTACTTATTAGTTCAAAAACACCTATGCTGAGGGCTATACAACTAGTGGGCAACATGATTCAGTTTTATCCTTATGAACAAGCTCTTTTAAAAATAGAACAGGATATCATGCACGGAAAATCACTTCATGAGAGCATGAATGCATTTTCAATTTTTGACCAACGATCCGTCTCACTTATAAAAGTGGCTGAAGAAGTAAATCAATTGGAGAAAATTTTCACTACTTTGAATGAACAGTATTCGGAAGAATTAGAACATAAAATTAGCGTTCTGGGTAGTTTGCTCGAACCTATTCTAATCATATTCGTGGGCGGTATAGTAGCTTTTATACTCATCGCTATGTACTTGCCCCTCTTTTCAATTAGTAGTTCGATCATGTAAAAGATTTTTATTTGAAATTTTATAATTTTCAAATAAAACTTATCTTTGCATAGTAACAATATTCCCTGGAGGCTACCTGGAATATAGCTAGTTAAAAAATAAATGCAAAATAGCCTAATCCAAAGAAATTAAACAGGTGCTAAAACTTATCATGCATGTTAACTCTCCGTGAAAGACAACCCATTTTTAAGAATCCTTGGATATCTTCCTGGATAAAAAATATACCTTGGAAAACGTTTATTCCCCTATTCTTTTCTTTATCAATTATTCTATTGCTACTACAAGGATGCCAAAAAAAATCAAACTATGATGAAATCGAAAAATATACAAGGGTAAATGATCTAATTTTCTCCCCCGAGCTTCATCAATTATTGATTGAATATCCCCTGGGACAAAACACAAGATGTTTGTATTTTAAAGGAGAAGAAGGCAAAGCTTACTTATCCTTCAACCAGTCCACGGAGAATATACCAGTGGCTGAGCAACTTTGGAATCTTTATTTACTAAAAAAAATCATCATATTAGATTCAAATCAAAAGAAAAAAGAGAAATTATATAATCAAGACATTTTTTACAGGTTTATAAAAAGTGATGGATATCTTGAAAGCAAGGATAATTACAATCAACTCCTTCAAAGAAATTTACCGGGAAAAAAAATAGCTTCCTTGTCTGAAGGAAATTTCACTACCCCAGGTAAAAATGGAGATATCGACCAGTTAACTTACCTAACGAGCGCACTGCTTGGTGACGAAGAATACATCAAACTCCTAAAAAAATTAAACCTTGAAGCTAAATTTTTGCTTGGTTCGGATATTTCACCAACAATAGCAGGAATTTACCAGTCAACCATTTATAATGTCAATATAGTTTGGACATCCTTTGAAAATGAAAAAATTTCCGGTATATATTCCTATTTACCTAGCCAGGACATATACATTATATTGACGTGGAGTAATAGCAATTTTAGCAGGCAAGTACAATTGCACGATGGGAATCTTGAATATGTTTTACCCTACACGAAAATCCTCAAGCATGTCCTGAATCGTTTTCATGAAAATTGGTCTCATATGCCTAATTCCATTGATGAAGAAAAAATAGGATCGTATTTATACTATAGCTATAAACCTCTATCAAAAGATAAAGAACATGATAATCAAGGTGTTTTCCCAACAAATTGCAAGGGGCTTCTACCCCATTCAAACGCCATTGCTTCTATTTTAAAGGTTGGTAATAACCAACACCATTCCCGGTTTTTCACGATAAGTCAACCTACCAAATTAAAAGTTACAGGAATAGGAGAAATGTTAAAAGAAGAAAAAGATTATGTTACCTTGCATGATTATGAGAATATTGAAATTTTTATTAATGCAGGAAAAACCCGGGAAGGAGTACTTGATATCAAAAAGAAACATAGCCTATACAACTTCGCGATCAATGGCCCGGGGGTATATGGAAAATATAAATTTTCCCGGAACATCGAATATTATTTTAAAGTGGATGAAGATCAATATAT
>CAZOSQ010000510.1:0-2478 GCA_964582245.1 uncultured Bacteroidales bacterium
TAACCCGATAACTTAAATAGAACAGAACATTCCATCTTCATATAAACACATATTATTTAATGATATACTCAACTGCGAAACTTGAGTTAATAATTAAAAACAGGCTTGAACGATTTCATTGTTCAAGCCTGTTTCCCGGTAAATGATACAGTCCGGTTACAAGAGGTTAGTCTTCCAATAATTTACGCTTCATATGAAGGTTTGTATTCAAATTCACCTGGTATTCAAGTAAAGAAAGATTGGCCAATGCCCAAATCTTTGGATTGTTGCCTACTCTGGTGACAAGATACTCACATGGATCCATCATGTAAAAAGGCATTAATTTTTCATTCCAATTGTATTCATCTGAATTGGTTAGGCCGTCACTCAATTCTTTAACCCTGGGATTCGACCAGTGCAGGACTATTGACACCGGTTTATAATCATCTTTCCCGGGTAAATCATAATAATCTGATCTTTCATCATATTTCTCAGAGGCCATGATGATTTCCTTTTTTAATTTCTCAATATCCATTATGATTCCTTGTTGTAATTCACTTTCCCCGAAGTCAGATTTTTCTACTAACAAGCCATTTACTTTTTCAAGGTGTTGGTTAAGCTTGTTGTATTCTTTCTCTAAATAAACCGCCTCATCCAGTATATCACGGGATAATCCTATGGCCAAAAACGCTGAAGTAACACCGAAATAAGCCATAAAAAGCAATACCACGATAAGCCGGTTCATGGATATGGAAGGGAGTTTCCTGGCGTAATAAAGCAGAAAGGGTATAAATACCACGAATGGAAAAGGGATACTAATGATCATGAGATACTTATCCCCTGGCCAGTTCATGATTTGAAACAGTGCCCCTCCAAAAACAATCAAGACCGAAAGATAAATTACCAGGTAAAACAGCAGGGCCTTTTTGCCAGTGCCCTTGTAGTTGTTCATTAGGGCAAGAGGGGCGTAAAGTAGTACCAAAATGAGTATTCCAAGGGTAAGTGACCATCCAGCGCCGGGCCAATGCATCACCTTGGCGGTGGCCCCCAGGGATACCATTATTACTGAAATGATTCCTAAAATATTTGCTGTACGTTTCATTGAAATTTTTTTTATGCATTAATATAATAACTCGCCCACGCATTAGAACCCACGAAACCTCTCTTCTCAACTCGAGTACCGCTCATTATTTTCTCCCGGCTGGGGTTATTATGCACATCTTCAGGAATTTGAAGTGTTGATTCTATTAACAGGATTTTTTGTTGCAATAGCGTGAGGTACTCCATTGTAAAAGCATTGGTACGATTAAAAGACCGGGCTTCCCAGTCAGGGAGGTTAATTTCCTGTTGAAGATCCTTCACTAAATCACATTGGCTTCCACCTGGAAAAGACTGGATGTAATCCAGGTAATTGCTCATTTCATCTTTAATTTGGGTGTATTTACCTTTCCTGTTTTTCCCGATAAAAAACAAGAATGTTGTTTTTCCGCTAAATGGCTTATGTAAATCGTTTGAGGAAACCACGTTGCTTTCCATTGTGTTTATCCCCTTATTAACAGCAAATACAAAATCTTTCTTAATTCCTTCCAGGTATTCATTTATTTTCACTGTTTGCTTCCGCAATTCGATTAAAGACTTTTCCCTTGTAGCTGGTTGAACCTTGTCAACAAATGCTTGATTAGCTGCATCCAGCATGGAGGCGTTGGCAACCATTTGCTTGTCGGTTGCCGTGTAATTCCTGAAAATATTGCGGGATGTTCTTATAGATACCAGATTCGTGGAAATGATGATCCATACCGAGGCAAAAACCACGAAAAGTGATTTGCCGGTAATATAATCTTGTTTTTTTGAAATGTTAACGAGGTACATGGGCACCGCGACCAGGAACAGGAGGCTACTGCCCAGCAGGATAAGTATTGAAGCCCCCGGCCAGTGCATTATTTTAAATAAACCACCAGCAAAATGGATCAACACGGCCAGGTACAGAATAATGTATATCCTGGTCTTGCTTTTCGAATTGGTTTGTTTTATTTTAACGAAAAGTAAGGCAGGAAGAAATAAAGCGAGTCCCGTGACAATGCTTAATTTCAGCATGATATTTGCCCCTGGCCAATGCTGCACCTTAAAGAGCACGCCAAGGGAAAATACACCACTTGTAATAAACCCGAGGCTATACACCAACAGGTTCTTATTGCTTTTGGTTTCCTTGTACATCACGTAAGTTGCCGTTGGCAAAAACAGGAAACACAACACAAAAAATCCCAGTACCAACATGATACTGGCTCCCGGCCAATGGAAGATCTTAAATAAAGAGCCCATGCCCAGTAATGCAGGCCCGGCAAAACCGGAAATTTTCATCGTTTTTTTCATTTTTCTATACGTTTTATCAATTAAAAAAAGAGTATCCTTCTGGATCTGTTTCAACCCCTTGTAACCGATCCTGGCCTGTACCCTTTTGTATGCATCATTGAAGTCAATTCCTTGCCCCATCTCGTGTTC
>CAZOSQ010000511.1:0-2448 GCA_964582245.1 uncultured Bacteroidales bacterium
ATGGCTGAAGGATTAATTTCATGGATAAGCTTATTGGCCAAGGCCAAATAGGTGATAGCATCTTCATCTTGTCCACCGTCAAAATAATAATCGTAACTTGTAAAATCTCGTCCTAAGCCATGATCAAGGTATATCATGCTGGTGACCCCGTCGAAACGGAAACCATCAAATTTATATTCCTCGAGCCAAAATCGGCAGTTGGATAGTAAGAAATGTATTACCTCGTCTTTCCCGTAATCAAAACACAGTGAATCCCATGCTAAGTGGTCTCTCCTGTAACCATCATGGAAATATTGATATGCTGTCCCATCAAATTTTCCCAGGCCTTCCACCTCGTTTTTCACGGCATGTGAATGGACAATATCCATGATAACAGCAATGCCCGCTTCATGGGCGGCATCCACTAATGCCTTAAGGTCATCTGGTGTGCCGAATCGGGAAGAAGCAGCAAAAAAATTAGATACATGATACCCAAATGATCCATAATAAGGGTGTTCTTGAATGGCCATTAGTTGGAGAGTGTTATAACCCGCATGAATAATTTCGGGCAATATTTTTTCCCTGAATTCATTGAAAGACCCCATGCCTTCCCTTTCTTGTGCCATGCCCACGTGGGCTTCGTAAATTACAGGAGGGGCATTCTTTCTTCTAAATTTAGGCACTTTCCATTGGTAAGTTTCTTTTGGCAGCCAAATTTGTGCATTGAAAATAAGTGTTTGATTATCCTGGACAACTCTTCGGGCATATACAGGAAGTCTATCACCTTGCCCACCTTCCCAATGAACAGATAAACGGTATAAATCTCCATGAGTGAGAAAATCTTCCGGCAAAACAATTTCCCAATTTCCTCCCTCAACCCGGTTTAATCTGTAATCCGGCTTTTCTTTCCATTCGCTAAAATCACCAACCAGGTAAATTTCAGTTGCATTAGGTGCCCATTCTCGAAAAACCCAGTTGTTTTTTTCCCTATGAAAACCGAAATAAAGATGCCCCGAGGCAAAATTTTTCAGGCTTCCGTTTTGTAAAGTAAGGGATTCCTCTTTTTTTAGAAATTTATCAATCCTGTAATTGATTTTCCCGGAATGTGGTTTTAACCACGGGTCTTTTTGCACTAGTAAGGGTTCACTCATTGGAATAGTTATTTCGTTTTCCATTTCTTCAAATTTAGGTAAGAAAATCTTTTTTTTAAACTGTTTTGTCATAAATTTGATAGCCTTTCAATTGCTTTTGAAAAAAGGTTAGCTAAGAAAAAGGTTATCTCCCAGTTAATCTTGGATCAGCAGGATTTAATTTTCAGACATTTTTTATTCATTTATATTATTTAGCCAGTAAATTTAGCAAACATACAGGTGTTTAAAATATTTCCTTGTTTTCAATGGAATCATATTCTTTGTGTTTCGATTTTTCAGGATAATTCAAATCTAAACATTATCTTCGCCCAATTGTCTTTCTTGAAAAAAAAGAACATTGAAAATATACAGGCAAATAGAAAATATTGATATTCATAAACCTGTTGTTACCATTGGTTTTTTTGATGGCGTCCACCGCGGCCATCATGAAATTCTTCGCCACATACGGGAAGTATCCAATACTTTGGCTACAGAAGCCTTGGTGATCACTTTATGGCCACATCCTCGCATAATTCTAAATAAAACACCTGGGGAATTAAAATTGTTAAATACCCTAGAGGAAAAAATTGAGCTTTTTGAAAAAGCGGGATTACAGAACTTATTAATCTTGGATTTTAACAAGGACATTGCTAAAAATACCGCTGAAGAATTTATTCATCAATATTTGGTAAATCATTTACACATCAGCCATCTTTCCGTGGGTTACAATCATCGCTTTGGCAGTGATGGGGTAAATGATATAAATGTATTGGAAAAATATGGAAAGAAGTTTCATTTTAGCGTGGATAAAGTAAGGGCTTTTGCTCCCGAAAATAATTTTATTTCCTCTTCCAAAATTAGGAATGCTTTAATGGAAGGTGAAGTTAAAAAAGCAAATGATTGGTTGGGTTATACATACTCTTTCAGGGGTGTGGTGGAAAAAGGAAACAGGATCGGCCACTCCTTGGGATTCCCAACGGCAAACTTGCAAGTAGGTGATCCTTTAAAGTTAATTCCCAAGGGGGGGGTCTACGCGGTGAAGGTGAAATGGGAAAATGAAAATTTTGGAGGAATGATGAACATTGGCAAAAGACCGTCTTTAAATCTACCCGGTAAACAAAAAAAGATCGAAGTACATATTTTTAATTTTTCACAAGATATTTATGATCAGCCATTAGAAGTATGCTTTCTTGAAAGGGTCAGGGATGAGAAAAAATTCAGCGACCTCGACAGTTTGAAAATACAATTGTTAGAGGATAAAAAGAAAATCCAACAGTATATCGAACAAAATAGTTTTATTAATAATGGATAACAATTAAATCTTTTTGAATTATTTAAA
>CAZOSQ010000512.1:0-2445 GCA_964582245.1 uncultured Bacteroidales bacterium
CAAGAAGAAATTCGTGCTTATTATGGGATCAGATGGCCTTACCACTTTTCATAAATGGAAAAATTATGAACAATTAATAGAAAATTACGAGCGATATGTTTATCCCCGGCCGGGGTATAATCCTGAAGATGTAGAAAATAAAAAAAATATTGAAAACATAAAAGTGGTTCAAGCACCCCAGGTCGATATTTCTTCCACTTTTATCAGGCAATCAATAAAAAATAAAAAGGACGTTAAATATTTTTTACCACCAGGAGTATATAAATTCATCAAGGAAATGCACTTATATGAATAATATTATAAACTATAAGTTCATTATAAGAAAAGAACCCTTTGAATAACCTATTTTTTTTTAATTTTGTGAACCATAAAAAAATACAATGAAATTATCAGAATTAACAGCAATTTCGCCGGTTGATGGCAGGTATAGGTCTAAAGTGGAAGAACTTGATATTTTCTTTTCCGAATATGCCCTTGTTAAGTACAGGATCTTGGTGGAAATAGAATATTTTATTGCCTTGTGTAACTTACCGGTGCCATCTTTAAAAAATGTGGATCCAAAAATATTCCCTATCATCAGGAATATTTACGAATCTTTTGACCCGGGAAAAGCTTTGGAGGTAAAAAAAATTGAAAGCGTCACCAATCATGATGTAAAAGCTGTTGAATATTATATAAAGCAAGAGTTTGACAAACTAGGTCTTAAAAATCTTAAAGAATTCATCCATTTTGGATTAACTTCCCAGGATATTAATAATACTGCTACTCCTTTATCATTTCGAGATGCCATACAACAGTGTTATTATCCCCTATTGGAAAAGGTAATAAAAAAATTAAACCAATTATCCATTGATTGGAAAGACATTACCATGCTTGCCCGTACACATGGACAACCAGCAACTCCCACTAAACTGGGAAAAGAAATAAAAGTATTCGAGGAACGAATCGAAAAACAATTAATTCTACATAGAGATATCCCTGTATCTGCAAAATTCGGAGGCGCAACAGGTAACTTTAATGCTCACGTGGTAGCCTACCCAAATATTGATTGGGTGGAATTTGCTAACAATTTTGTTAATGACTCCTTAGGGCTAGCACGTTCGCAGGTGACAACACAAATCGAACATTATGACAATTTTGCTGCAATTTTTGATAGCCTGAAGCGAGTAAACACAATTCTTATCGATCTGGATAGGGACATGTGGTCTTACATATCCATGGATTACTTTAAGCAGGAAATTAAAAAAGATGAAGTAGGATCTTCCGCCATGCCACATAAAGTGAACCCGATCGATTTTGAAAATTCCGAGGGTAACCTTGGAATTGCTAACGCTGTATTTGAACATTTATCTGCCAAATTGCCAATTTCCAGGTTACAAAGAGATTTGACTGATTCTACAGTCTTAAGAAATATTGGTGTTCCGTTAGCCCATACGATCATTGGCTTAAAATCCCTTCTACGAGGCTTAAACAAGTTAATCATAAACAATGAGAAAATAGCATCAGATTTGGAAGATAATTGGAGTGTGATTGCCGAAGCGATTCAAACCATTTTAAGAAGGGAAGGATATCCCAATCCATATGAAGCGTTAAAAAACTTAACCCGCACTAATAAAAAAATTGATCAAAAAATAATGGCAGACTTTATTGATAATCTAGAGATAGAAGAACAAGTAAAAGATGAATTAAAAAACATCACGCCCTCAAATTACACGGGAATATATTAATTAACTAACTGAAACAAAGATAAATGAGAAACATCCTGAAGATAGCAGCATATATTAAAAACTACAAGAGAGAGGCAGTATTTAGCGTGTTTTTTAATTTCCTTTTCGTGATCTTTAGTTTTTTTAGCATTGTCACGATCATTCCCTTTTTGAATATATTGTTTGATCAAAAAATAACCGTGGAGAGTATACCTGAATTTAAACTTAGTATTCACTACTTTTTAGATCTCTTCCGGTATATACTCGTACAAATAAGAGAAAAATACGATGCTAGTATTGCCCTTTTAATAGTCTCTATCTTTGCAGTTGTAATGACATTATTTAAAACTGCTTCAAACTACCTATCATTGCATTTTTTAGCCCCGCTTCGTTCAGGAATAGTTAAAGATATCCGGGATAAAATATATTCAAAAATAACAGATTTACCCTTATCCTACTATACAGAAGAAAAAAAGGGTGATTTACTTACGAGGGTCACTTCTGATGTACAGGAAATCCAAGCTTCCATAGTAAGTTCGCTTGAAGTTTATATCAAGGATCCTATCCTAATCATCTTTTACCTTATAATGCTTTTTTCATTAAGTCCAAACCTAACCATATTTGTCCTCGTTTTATTACCGGTAAGTGGTTACTTTATTGGTCGAATTGGTAAAAATCTAAGAAAAACCAGTTTTCACGGGCAAGAAAAATTAGGTTCCGTGGTATCAATCATAGAAGA
>CAZOSQ010000513.1:0-2434 GCA_964582245.1 uncultured Bacteroidales bacterium
ATTCTTTTTTTCGGTCCTAGGCCCGTGAAATATGCATTGGATTTTGTAGACCTTTTTGAACCATCTATCACGTATATGTTATCAAGTTTAAACCCAACCCCGCGGGCAAATTCTTCGATGGCTGTTTTTAGCTCACCTTCTTCCAATGGACGTTGTTTATTAAATAAGGGAACAATTAAATTCGAATAGAATAATGTCATGAAAAGGGTGAAAATGGTAACGGCAATCCAAGCGTAGATCCAAAACATATTTGTAGTTTCATAATAAAACCACATGATAAGTGCCAATATTCCACCACCAATGATAATAGTTAGCATCCAACTTTTCAGTTTATCAAAAAAATAAATTTTTGGTGTTGTTTTGTTAAATCCATATTTTTCTTCAATGACAAAAGTTTCATATAAAGAAAAAGGCGTGGTCAATATATCGGAGGCCAAAAAAAGGATACCGAAAAAAACCAAGCCAATCCAGATACTTTGATCCGCAATAGATCGAGCCACTTGATCTACATAAGCAAACCCATGAAATATAAACATGATTAGGATCAAGATAAAGCTAAAAGTACTCGTGATTTGTGAGAATTTGTAATTGGTTTTTTTATATTCTTTTGATCGCTGGTACTCTTGTTCATCAAAAACATCCTGCAATTCTTTTGGCAAGGATTGACTCCATCTTTTCTTATTCAAATATTCCAATACACGTTCGAGCACAAAGTCGAAAACCAGTATGGCAATAATAATTATTAAAACTGTTTGACTATTCATTTAATCTAATTGTTTTTTAAGTTTTTCTTGATCTGCTATACGAATTTCTAGGGTTCTAATATATTCCCTGGCCATTTTAATATTGTAATCTTGGTATGCCTTTTTGGCCCATTCCAATGCCGATTCCAGGTTCCCATTCATTTCTGCTGCCAAGGCTAAGTTATAGGTGGCTCTTCCGGCAATTTTAGGATCAGGACTACCGGTATAACGATTCCATATTTCCGAAGCCTCTTCCCAGTTATCATTTTTTACGAGCCGATAAGCTTTCTTAAAATCATCATTGGCTTTTTTGTAGAATGAGCGTGAAACAGGTATCCATGTTGGAGAAATTCTGATTCCATATTGTTGCCCGGCAAAATAACCGGTTTTTTCAACAGCTTCACCATAAGGAGGCAATGATTTTTCAGCCTTGACCTTTGAAATGTTCGCGGACGACCATGACTTATAATCAGTATATTGATTTTCATCAATGATTGCCTCTTGATCGGGATAATAAATTCTCCACCCGGATGTAACACCGATTTCCATTGTTGCCAAGTATTCGACATATTTAACTGTCCTTTCTCCGTCTTTACGCTCCCTTTCCCTTTGATCAACCTTGACTCGCCTATCTGAATCAAAAGTTTCAAGAGCAATTACTGCATCTGCTTCAAATTCTACGCAAATTCTCCTAGCTTCATTCCAATCCAGGGGAGCAGGGAACCTAGATGTGCCTGTTCCTTCTAATCCTTTTATAGACGGGACAATAACATCATACCTGGGAGATTCAACCAATGACATGGCTAAACCATCAATACACTGTTTAGATGCAAACCTGTCAACAAATAAACCTTCACCGGAAAAAATGCCTTCTACAACATTTTCAGCTTTTGATTCCTTTGAAGGAAGACTCCTGTTTATTAAAGCCACTTTTTTTATCTCCTTGGGTACTGTTATATGTGCAGGCTTTAAAACTTCAATGGTTACATAAGATGTTGCACAAGAGGTTAAAAAAAGTAAAATAACCAGGCCAGTCAATAGATGAAACTTATTCATGTTTTAATCATTATATTTATCTCATGACTTGAACGAAAGAAAATAATAAAAGATTCTATATATTAGCAAATTTTACTTTAAACCAGGGTGTCAACATAAACTATTTGATAAACTCCATTAGCATTATTTTGCCCAAGTAAAGAAGTCAAAATCTATACTTCTTCTATTATTTGAAGAAACTTTTAAAAGTCCCTATTTAAGTTTGAAGCCCACCGCAAACACTAATTACCTGCCCATTTACATAAGAAGATAGTTCGGATGCTAAAAAAGTAGCCACATTCGCAACATCCTCGGGGGTTCCTCCTCTTTTTAAAGGTATATCTTGTTCCCACTGTTTTTTAACATCTTCAGGTAATTTACCGGTCATTTCGGTGATTATAAACCCGGGAGCAATGGCATTAGAGCGGATATTCCTTGATCCAAGCTCTTGAGCTATTGATTTAGTAAAACCTATTATCCCTGCCTTTGATGCAGAATAGTTGGCTTGCCCGGCATTTCCCCCTACACCCACCACGGAACTCATATTTATGATGGATCCATAACGCTGTTTCAACATGATGGTTTGCACGGCTTTCGTGAAATTAAACACCGATTTAAGGTTTACCTTTATAACAGTGTCCCATTGTTGCTCAGAC
>CAZOSQ010000514.1:0-2428 GCA_964582245.1 uncultured Bacteroidales bacterium
TTTAATTTTTTTCAATAGTTTTTACTGATCTAATTAAGGGTTCTATCCATTCTTTGCCTTCAGATGTAAATGATTTCTTGCAACCCATAGCGAGAGGAATAGTGTGGGTATTGCTAAAATAGGTAACCGGGAAATAAGTTTTACGCGGGGTCCAATCCTATTTCTTATTCCCTAATAATTTCGCAACTTCTTTATTGGCACCTCCTGTATAAAAACAAAATTTTTTATTTGGATTGTTGTAACATTCCTGTATTAATTTTTCCATATGTTTTTTTAATAAAGAAACTGTTTATTTGTATCATTTTTCTATCTATATTTGACTAACGATAGCATTAAAACGACAACTATTATGAGTTCAATTATCGTAAAAGATATAGAAGTATTTAAAGATATTGATTTTCCATTTTTTGTTGAACATGGAACCTTAAATAATAATTACGAGTTGCATTCACATGAGTTTATTGAATTGTTTATTATTGTTAAGGGAAAATCAGGACATATAATTGGAAACGTTAATCAAGAAATCCATGCGGGGGATATTTTTGTGATTAAAAGCAATGAATTGGAACATGGATTTATTAACCCTAAAGGACTTGAATTGTTTAACTTTTCTTTCAGTAACAAATTTTTAGAAGGTTTCTGTAGAGAAATTTATCATATACCCGGATATCAGACCCTATTTGTTATTTCACCCTTTTTAGCTTCGAAACCTGGTTATAGAAATTATTTCAAATTACCCCCAAAAGGATTGATAACAGCCATTGATTTAGCAAATAAGATTTGTAAGGAACAGGAAACTGAAAAAATTGCTTATAAAACTATGATAAAATCTCTCTTTATCGAGTTAATCGTTCATTTATTAAGAGAGTACGAAAAACCTCCTGGCTCAAAGGAAACAAAGAATATTAAAAGGTTGGAAAAATCATTAGTTTTTCTTGAAAAAAACTACCGTCAAAGACCTTCTATAAGTCAATTGGCTGATATAGCATGTATTTCGGAACGTCAATTTCAGCGCATTTTTAAAAATTGCTTTCATACTACTCCATTGTACTACATTAATAGCCTTAGACTTAGGGATTCGAAATATTTTTTAGCCGAAAAAAAATACAGCATTGCTGAAATCGCTTATAAATGTGGTTTTGATAATCCAAATTATTTTACCCGGGCCTTTAAAAAAGAATTTGGAATACCCCCAACAAAATATTTAGAATAAACTTAAAAAGCAAATATAGACATACCTGCACGCAATAAATTAAAATGAACAGATTTAGACAACTTTTTAGTTGCTTTCAGCCATTTTAATTCGTTCATTCCATCCCATCCCATTCAATGGATACACCTTATTATTACCTGCCCATTTATCCCATTCTTCTTCTAACTCATCAACCTTTCCGGGATATTTATGAGCCAAATTAATTGTTTCCGTTGGATCTTCGGCCAAGTTATATAATTCCCATTCACCTTTATAACCAGGTTCATCCCCGGCAAATGAAACGAGTTTCCAATCACCTGAGCGAACTGCCCTGCAAGCCTCATGTTCCCAGAACAAGGGTTCGCGTTTAAACGTATCTCCTCCTTCTAAAATAGGTAATAAGCTCTTTCCCTGGAAGGGTATGATTGAATCTCCATTGAATACTTCCGGGTACTCCAGGTTTGCTATATCCAAAAAAGTAGGCATCAAATCATTAATATGAGCTACCTGATGGACTATGCCGGATGTTTGTATTTTTTTTGGCCAGAGTAGGATAAAGGGGGTTCTAATTCCTCCTTCATATTCGCTTTTTTTATAAAACCGGTAGGGTGTGTTACTGAAATTGGCCCATGATTTTTTATAGCTTTCAAATGATTTTTCAGACCCCATATCTTCTATCTTTTTTGATTTGGCAAGATTCGGTATGTCTTCATCACATGCACCGTTGTCAGATAAAAACACTATTAAGGTATTATCAAGCATACCATTGGCTTTAAGGGCTTCTATAATTCGACCTACACCTTGGTCCATAGCATGAACCTGGGCAGCATAAATAGCCATTCTCAAGTCCCATATTTCTTTTTCTTTATCGCTGTAAAAATCCCATTCTGCAACCCCTGGATCCCTACCTGGTAGTTTTGCACTGGAATCCAAAACTCCCAATTCAAGCATTCTTTCATATCTTTTTACCCTTAAGCTGTCCCACCCCTTCATGTATTGGCCTTTATATTTTTGTATATCTTCATCCTTGGCATGTAGGGGCCAATGAGGAGCTGTATAAGCAACATACATGAAGAAAGGTTTATGGGTATTATTTTCTTTATGGTATTTGATATAAGCTGTAGCCGTATCACTAATGGCATCGGTATAATAAAAATTCTCCGGGGGTTCTTTTTCTTGTTTTTCTATTGAAAGTGAAGATGGATTAAAATAACTGCTTGCTCCCTTGATATAACC
>CAZOSQ010000515.1:0-2422 GCA_964582245.1 uncultured Bacteroidales bacterium
TCTCATTTTTTTTCTTTTTTTTTTATTATAAATCATTATTTTTTTACCTTAGTAAATCTGATGATCATTACAATAGAGAACAAATTTAATCAAAATTATTTTATATTAATATTGTTTCCCAGTATCTTATAATACCAGGACTACAAAAATATGACTAATTTAGAACTAATTTATGCTGATACCGTATATAAATATAAAACAAATTTATCCAATCTTTTATAAAAAACACACTATGAGAAAAATTAAGCATTCCTTTATTTATTTATTGTTGGTTGGATTTTTATTTTCAGCCTGCTCCAACCAAGAAAAACAGGTTAAAATAGGTTTTAGCCTGGGACCCGATCATGACAGGTGGCAAAAAGACAAAGAGTTTTTTATAAACAAAGTAGAATCCATGGGTGGAAAAGTCTACTTTGAAGAAGCCATGGGTAACACAGATAAACAAGTTGAACAAGTGAAACAATTACTGAAGAATAAAATACAAGTTTTAGTAATTGTCCCTGAAAATAGTTCATCAGCCGCCAAAATCGTAGATATGGCACATGAAGCTGGAGTAAAGGTTATTGCTTATGACAGAATAATTAAAAATTGTGATTTAGATTTTTATATCTCTTTTGATAATATTAAAGTGGGAGAATTACAGGCAGAATATTTGTCTAAACTATGCCCGGTTGGAAAATATGCTATTCTTGGCGGTGATCCAAATGACCACAATTCTACCCTTCTAAAAATAGGACAAAAAAATGTTCTTCAACCTCTCGTGGAAAAGGGTGATGTTGACATTGTTCTCGAGCAGTCGATTCTTTCATGGGATAAAAATATAGCCTATAAACTTATTGATGATTATCTTTCGAAAGGAAACGAACTTGAGGCTATAATAGCTTCTAATGACCAACTCGCCACTGGTGCTTTTGATGCTTTAAAAAAACATGGGTTAGAAGGTAAAGTGCTTTTATCGGGACAAGATGCAGACATCGAGGCTTGTCAAAGAATTGCGAAAGGGCATCAAACTATGACGGTTTATAAAATTATTGAATCCCTTGCAACTGCAGCTGCCAATTCTTCGGTTTCCATTGCCCGTGGTAAGGAAACATTGAATACACAACTGACCCTTAATAATGGAAAGGTAATGGTAAACTCCCTACTCCTTCCTTCCATGTACACGGTTCACCGGGAAAATATCAGGATGACGGTGGTTGCTGATGGTTTTATAGATGAAGGTAAAATTTTTCAATAGGTTTTGAATTAAGATATAAAAAAACGCCATGAAATATGGCGTTTTTTTTATTCCTAAAGACGGCTTATTTAATTGTCTTCTCTGGATATTTAATTTTTTCTTTTTCCATTGAAAAAATTCCTAATGGATCAAAAACTGTTTTCATTAAATCTTCTGTACCTATCTCACTAGCTGCATTTGTAAGGCTGAGAACAGGAACATCCGAGTGGTTTATTATATGATGTGCGAAGGCACCTATATAATTATCATGTGTATAACCTTCCTCGTGCGTCATAATTAATATCAAATCAGCATCTATTTCGTCCGCATATTCCAGTACTCTTTTATAGGGCGGCACATCTGAGCGATCGTATAAGCGATAATGGCAAGGTATATTATTTTCTTCTATGGTCCGTTGAACGTGTTTTATTTTTTTGAAAATCCTGCTTTTGACCATATTCACCCCTCCTATCAATGTAGAAACAAGATGAATAGTAGAATTATAATGCATTCCTAACGCAATCGCACTATAAACCTGCTTCCTACTTTCCCGCGTTAAATCAAGTGGAACAAGTATTTTTCCCTTTATATATCTTTTAGGCCCTTTCACAGTAATGACGGGACTTTTGGATTTAATTACAACTTGATAAATTGTAGATCCTAGATTTTCATTTTCCCTAGTAGGATAGTCATTATCACCAATGATAACCATCCGTGCATTCATTTCCTCGCTAATTTGCAATATTTTTTTATGAGGTTTTCCTCGTTCTAACCTGGTGGTTATATTTATATCATGTTCTTTTGAATATTGGCTAGCAAGTTGGTTAAGGTTATCCTTTGCTTTTTCTGTCAATTTAACTACTTCATCCCCTGATTGAAAATGCCTAGTGATAAAATCGCTGGCATTGATGACATGAAGTAAATGAATATTTCCCTTTATATGTTTGGCTATATCAATGGCATAATTAAGTGCATTGATAGATGGTTCTTCAAAATCAACCGGGACGAGTATATTTTTTAAGTTCGCTTTCATAAGTTTTCTCCTTTCTTCTTATAAACAAAAAAACTTGTTATACATTTTAAACAACATTTATAACTAAATGTTTATAAATATTAATGATAAATAGGCTCCTCTTAGTTATTTAGAACTTTTGATTTACCACAAGTTTTTACTTTTTCTTTGTTAATGTTTTATTTCTATTTCTA
>CAZOSQ010000516.1:0-2410 GCA_964582245.1 uncultured Bacteroidales bacterium
ATTCGATCATTAAAAAAAACTTTATACATTTGCTGTATGAATAGAGCTAAAAAAATTGCCAATTATTTATTGCAAAGTAAAGCAATAAAATTAGAACCATCAAATCCTTTTACATGGGCTTCAGGATGGAAATCCCCTATCTACTGTGATAATAGGTTAACATTATCATACCCAGAGACAAGGGACTTTATTAAAAATGGTTTTGTAGAAGCTATCAAGGAGAATTGGGAAGGAACGGAATATATAGCTGGTGTGGCTACTGGTGCTATTGCCCAAGGGGTTCTAGTGGCACAAGAAATGAATTTACCTTTTATATACGTCCGATCCACTTCCAAGAAACATGGTATGGAAAATTTAATCGAGGGAAGAATCGAACCAGGTAAAAAAGTAGTTGTCATCGAAGATCTAGTTTCTACTGGGGGAAGTAGCCTTAGTGCGGTAAGATCTTTGAAGGAAGCGGGGTTTGTTGTTCAAGGATTGTGTGCCATTTTTACTTATGGTTTTGGTTTAGCCGAGGAGAAATTTCAGCAAGAAAATTGCCAACTGGTTACCCTTAGTGATTATAATGAACTTTTATCAGTAGCTGTAGAAGCAGGAATCCTTTCAGGAGAGAAAATAGAGCTTCTTCAAGAATGGAGAAAAGATCCCGGCAACTGGAAGGGATAATATATAGTAAATAATGTAATATACGCTACCTAATTAAAGAAAATGGGAACAAGATTTGAAAGCAAAATAGGCCGTGTGAAGAATTCTGACGAAAGACTTTTTAACTTTTTATCAGACTTTAGAAATTTTGAGTCTTTGATTCCCCCGGATAAAGTTAAAAATTTTAAAGCCTCTCAAGAGGAATGCAGTTTTGAAATAGAATACCTGGGTGCTACAGGCTTAAAGATAATTGAGAAGGAACCTTTCAAATTGATTAAAATTACTGGAAATGAAGTGGAAAATAAAAAGTTTTTTTTGTGGATACAGATCAAACAAGTTTCCCCTGAAGATTCTATGGTAAAGGTTACAATGGAAGCAGAATTAAATCCTTTTATGAAGATGATGGCTGCAAAACCAATACAATCTTTTATTGATACATTGGTAAACCAGGTGGAAAAATTGACCCATGTTTAGTCAATAATAATGTATTTCATTATATTTTATTGGCGATAAAAACGGAACCTTGTTAAAAAATCCTGGGTGGTTCCTTCCTTGGTAACTTTCCCAATATTTTCACATTTGCCTATGCCATAATCTAGTTTTATCAAGGGATATTCGTCATAAGTAATTTCATAAATTCCCTTGGAAATATACCCGCAGGAAAAGCTATAATGAAGGGGATCCACTATTTCGACATCATAATCCCCTAGGCCGGAATATGAACCGTTGGTTGTTCCCGTTATGGTAAAATAATCATCTAAGAGGTCTGCTGTAGTGTCTGTCCCACTTTTCCAGTAATATTTACGGTTAAATCCTCTTGTTATTATAAGGGAATCCTTCATTAAATTTTTATCATATGCTTTTAATTCACCATTTTGTAATACGATATTGGAGTAAACAGTTCTTGCACTATCTTGTTGGACAATTTTATCCATCGTGATATTTCCTTTAACTGATATTCCGTTAAAAAAATAGTTTTCAAGGTCAATTTTAATCGAATTATCTTTTTTCGTGTATTCACCGGAAATCTCGATGTTTATTTTTCCTTTAAAAGTATTTCCATTTCTAATTTCTGTCATACCCTCACCGTAATCAATGGTAATATGTTTTGGCCAGGTGATTGTATCCTTATTGTCAATATATATAGGAGGACCCTGGTATAATTCGGGGGGGTGAATTTCGGTGGTATCCGTGGTAGAGGTGTCTTGTAAGGTAGACTGGTTATTGAAAATGGAATCATGCACCATACTATGGACAGCATAGGAAGTCCGGATAATATCCATGTACATCCATTCTGCCAAAGATTCATCTTCAGCTAATTGTATAGCGTCATCTATATTTACTTCTGGTTCTGGTTTTTTGCAAGAAAAGGCGATAATGGAAAGAATTAATAAAATGATTGCTAAATATCTATGCATGCTTATCTTATTTTTTGAATTGAAACGGTTTGTATTTTATTTTAATTGTATCCGTTGCGAAGTAATACATTTTTTTTTACTATTGACCGGGTAAATTTTAAATAAAATTAAACCCGGCTAAATTAATTATTGGCTTTGAAGCATAAATATAAAAGTGGTGGATAGGTTTTCGCCCCCGGGAAATTCCGTTCCACCTTCGGCTTGTAGCCCTTGGCGGGGGTCGAAAGAAAATCTAAGAAATGAAGCGTTAAAAAACCAAGCCTGTTTGCGGACGTTAGGCCCGAACCACGAACATAGCCGTCAAGCTAAGAACGTTCCTGTTTGAATTACGGTACAATTAAGATAAA
>CAZOSQ010000517.1:0-2384 GCA_964582245.1 uncultured Bacteroidales bacterium
CGAAGCGATTTCATGACTGAAAGGAATAAAATTAATTTTATTATGATGAAAAAAATAAAAAAAATAAAAAAAATAGGTTTGGTGTTTAAAAAATCTTTTCAAAAGTGGAACCAAGATGATGCTTTCCGCTTGAGTGCCTCCATATCATATATGGCTATATTTTCTTTACCAGCGCTGTTAATTATTGTAATTAATATAGCAGGAGCTTTGTATGGTGAAGAAGCAATACAGGGACAGATTTCAAATGAAGTTCAATCAATGTTGGGTAAAGAAGCTGCCCGGAATATTGAGGTTATTATTGGTAATGCTAAGCAATCGGAAAATACTGTTTTATCGACTGTTATAAGTATTGCTATTCTCCTGTTTGGGGCAACAGGTGTATTTTTTTATCTTCAAAAATCTTTAAATGAAGTTTGGAATGTGCGTCCTGAGCCAAAAAGCAATCTCTTATTGATGCTTAAAATTCGTGCATTCTCACTTGGAATCGTATTGGCTATAGGTTTCCTGTTATTAATTTCTTTGATTATTACAGCATTCTTATCAGCGTTTTCAAATTGGCTACAAGATAAAATTCCGGACTTCTTTTTGTACATATTTTATGTTTTAAACTTTTTAATTTCTTTGGGATTGATTACGGTTCTTTTCGCTTTGATATACAAAATTTTACCTGATGTAAAAGTTACTTGGAAAACAGTGTGGAGAGGGGGAGCCATAACGGCTTTACTATTTGTCATTGGTAAATTTTTACTGGGCATTTATTTTGGTAATCTTGATCCTGCATCAGCATACGGAGCAGCCGGATCATTGGTATTAATATTATTATGGGTCTACTACTCCAGCCTAATCTTATTATATGGGGCCGAATTTACCTATTTCTATGCCAAAGAATACGGGCATCCTATCGAGCCAGCAAAATACGCGGTTTCAATAGAAGATAAAAACAAACCCGGAAATAAACAATAATATTTTGTTACTTCATAGGCTGAACTTTATCTTTAAATTTAATAGCTTTTCGCAGAAAATTTGACCAAAACTATTTTTCAATTAAATTTGCATGACGTGTAAATTGGCATAATTAATTAAGTTTTATTATTAAAAATATAAGCCTGTGAAAAAAGAAATATTTGGAAGGGTTAATAACCAAGATGTTTATAAATTTTCTTTGAACAATAAGAATGGGATAGAACTACAGCTTCTAAATTATGGAGGCGCGTTGGTTTCCCTGGAAGTTCCGGGTAAAAACAATGATAAGGAAGATATTTTACTCGGATATGATACACTTTCGGGATATATCCATGATGATTCTTACTTAGGAACACTGATTGGTCGTTACGGCAATCGTATTGCTCATGGTAAATTTAAATTAGATGGGATAGAATATGACCTTGCTTGTAATCATGGCCAACATCACCTTCATGGTGGAAATGAAGGGTTTAATAAAAAAGTGTGGGAGGTGGAAACCAGTGATAACCAGGTTAAACTTTTTTACTTATCTCCTGATGGAGAAGAAGGATACCCGGGAAACCTGCAGGTCACGGTTATTTATACCCTGAATGAAGATAATGAGTTATCAATATATTACGAGGCAAAAACAGATAAGAAGACTCATTTAAACCTGACCAACCATGCATATTTTAATTTAACGGGATGCAAGGAAAATATTTTGGGACATGAAATAAAAATTAATGCTGATAGATACACAGAGGTAGATGAATTATTAATTCCCACTGGCAAAACATCCAGTGTGAATGGAACACCCCTAGATATTAGGAAATATACCAAAATTGGGGAACGTATTTCTTCAATGAAAGGGGGATTTGATCATAACTATATTTTATCAAAGGGAGGAATGGATTCTTTTAAAGCGGCTGAAGTCAAAGAGGAGAAAAGTGGCAGGTGTATGGAAGTTTTTACCACGGAACCAGCAATACAATTTTATTCCGGAAATTCCCTCCGGGAAGTAAAAGGAAAAAATAATAAAATTTATTCTAAACATGATGGTTTTTGCCTTGAGACACAGCATTATCCCGATTCACCTAATCATCCTCATTTTCCCTCAACTCTATTATACCCGGGAGATATCTACAAACAAGAAACTATATATAAATTTAAATTGTAATTTCGTTTAATTTTCACAAAAGACATATGAAATGTTATTAAACTTGTATAATTTTTTATTCTTTCTTTTTATTCCTGTTATACTATTAAAAGGGGAAGTGATGACAGGGGATATATCCTACATGGATAATTATGATGTTAAATTTTATCGATTAGATATAGAGGCTGATAATAAATCGGTATTTATTAAAGGAAGTACTTCCATTGAAGCCGTTGTTTCAACAGCCCAGCTAGGGAAATTCGTGATTCAATTATCTTCTCAATTG
>CAZOSQ010000518.1:0-2382 GCA_964582245.1 uncultured Bacteroidales bacterium
ATGGCGTCATTGGATGAATTCTTTATTAGTAAACCAAAATTTACCAATGCCAGTAATCCGGGAAGTAGTTGGTCATTTAACCGACAGGATGACTGACCGATATTATCACCCTGATAATTTTGAATCTGTTAGAAAAATTCAAGAAGTGATGTTCTAAAGTTGTACAAATAACATATTACTGTATATAATTTAATATGGAGGAAGAAGGAATGATAAAAGTTAATTTAGATAAAATTAAAATGGAAAATAGATGTTCCTTCGGAGCAATCTCTAAGTATGCTGGAATAAAAAGAGAAAAATTACAAAAAATACGCAAAAAAGGCTTTATTTCCTTAAGAAATGCGGCAAAATTAGAAGTTTTTCTCCGTTATTATGATGTGACACGGGATGACTTCCCTCAAGATATTCCGGAATTTATGATAGATCGGTACAATCGGATTCAATATAAAATACCTGATTATTCAAATATTTCGGTGGATATTGATCAAGACTTAAAGAAGGGAATCTATTTGAACCGTGAAAATCATACTTTACCATTTTTGGATAAATGGCATAACATGAATTTACATGATATGCCTGAAAGTGAATTATTTATTCGTCGGAGACGAAAAGCTATCTTTAATTAAATAAAATTTTCTTCGGAAATCCGGGGAGAAAAATATTATACTGACCAAAACGCTGCTAATGCAGAATTTCGTCAGTAGTAAAGAGTTGTTAACTCTTTTCGATCGAGAAGGTAGATCCCAAATTATTCCGCTGTATAACTACTACGCGGAAAAAGGAGGGGTCTATATATGAACCCTACCACTACAACCAAATATTTAACTTATCAAACCGCTGTTAAATTTCTCAAAGAAATTGGTGCTCCATTGAGTCTCAATTCACTCCGAAACTACGTCAGTCGCGGTACAATCCCGTACCACCGATTAGGTACAACCAGCAAGGTTATTTTTAAAACTGATGAATTACTTTCCTGGATTGAGACAGGAGAAAAAAATGGTAAAAAGTAAATTTAACTGGATTCCGAAATGGATAGAAGAAGCAGTATTAGGTTTCGAATACGGAACTATCGAGTTGACCATTACAGTTCATAATGGTGAGATTCGTTTTATTGAAAAAAAAGTGTCTGAAAAGGTTTTGCTGGGAGGGGAACATGAGAAAAGGAAATCATAAAAAAGTCCCCGGCTGGAGAATCGGGGACGGTAAGAAGGAATATGATCTTCAAAATGATGATTACTTAACAGAAAATTATAGTATTTCTCAAGCAGAAAAGCAAGCTACAGATGTAATACTAAGATGGTTTAGAAATCCATCGATATATAATTTAATTTGTTGGAAAGGCTGCTTGTATACAACGCCAGAATACAGGTGTAAAGGATTAGATTTTCAATCAGCATACACGATGGTTAAATTTGTTTTTGGATATGATACGGCTGTTAGGCTTGTACATGGAAAAGCAACATTTCCGGAAGGTTTCCATGTTGCACTTTGGTTTTTGTATCGAGGGGGCCGTAACAATGAATGATTTTAAAAAATCCATTGAAGATCTTAAAAGTGAAAATGATTTAATGGAAGGAGGAAGAGAAGCAGTAATTGAGGAATTAAAAGCCTATAATGAATTTGACTTTGAACGAAATAGAAAGCTGTTATGTAAAAAATTTGATGTGACATTGCCATACCTTCAAAAACTTTATAATGAAATTCAATATTCTACTACAAGAAAAACTATGGAGAATTACCTTCAATCCCCGGATCCAGCCGAAGAACCGCAAAAAGGAGAAAAATTACTAGATGATATCTTAAATACAATACATAGGTTTGTAGTTCTACCACCAGAAGCAGGAATTGCTGTTTCGCTTTGGATCGTTCTAACGTATTTATCAAATATGGTTAATGTTCTTCCTTTATTACTCATTCAATCGCCAACCAAAAGATGTGGTAAATCAACTTTATTAGAAGTTCTTCGTCGGCTTTGTTATCGCGCTTTATCATCTGCAGGAATGAGCGCAGCAGCACTTTTCCGAGGAATAGAAAAATATCGTCCAACCCTTTTACTTGATGAAGTTGATGCCTGGTTGAAACGGGATGATTCAATGCGTGGTTTGTTGAATGCTGGTCATACTCGGACAGGGTCTATAATTTGGCGTACAGAAGAATTCGGCGGGAAATTTGATGTTATTCCTTTTGATACTTGGGGGCCTAAGGCCCTTTCGGGAATTGGAAAGGTTTGGCAAACCCTGGAAGATAGAGGAATAAAGATTAATCTTAGAAGAAAATCATCATCAGAAAAAGTTGAAAGCCTAAGATTGCATGACCGGGAACTTGATAATTTTTTTAAAGAATTGAGCAGTAGAATTTTAAGGTGGACACAAGATATTGCTG
>CAZOSQ010000519.1:0-2376 GCA_964582245.1 uncultured Bacteroidales bacterium
CTTTTGCACCATGTCTAGTAAGAGTGGAAAAGGCTCCTTCCAAGAGGGCAAAAGTAACTTCATTATTCCATTCAGAAACAATAATCCCAAATTTATAATCCGCGGCAGATGGAACAGTTTCCGGGTTATATTCTGATAAATTTTTTAAACTAGTAGCCATATTAATTGTAATTAAAAATTAAAAACTTGCCCGCTAAGGCAAGTTTGCATATTAAAATTGATAATTATTTTTTAATAATACTCAGCCATATTAACATGGAAAGAAAATTAGGCCGGGAGCATCCCGTGACAATCCATGTAAAATGGATCACCTGGTAGAAATAATAGCTGGCCTTTTTTAGATTTTTATTTTTTCATCTTCAATTCAACACGTGCAATATATTTTTTAATATTGCTGGCTTCCTTGGATTTTGGATAGTTTTCCTCTATTTCCCTGTATACATCTAAAGCCTTGGAATAATTTTCTACATGTTCATATACTTGGGCTGCTTTCATAAGGTAAATAGGAGAACTAAATTCATTCTCATTTAATCCAGAAGCTTTCATGTAATAATCCGCCCCTTTTTCATACTTTTCCATTTCAACATAAGCATCACCTATTGCCCCCGTAGAAATAGCTGACATATACGTATCCTTTTTATTAAAATCTTTTAAATATTCTATAGCATCTTCGTATTCTCCTAAATGAAGATAGCTAACACCAGTATAAGATTTAGATAAATTAGCAGCCTTTGTAAAACTATAATTATCTATAATATCCAAAAAACCGTAATTAGAACCATCACCTTCTAAGGCCAATTTGAAAGAATCTTGCCTGAAATAGTTTTCCGCATAGAATAATGAAGCTTGGGCTTCTTGTTCCTGTGGGGTTAAATACAACTTATTTGCCCCTATAATTGCACCAACAACAAGTAAAACACCAACAACAATTCTAATAAGCAATTTTTGGTTATTTTCTATAAATTGTTCAGTTTTGGTTAAGGCGCCTTCAATATCTTCCACGCCTAATCCTGTATGTTCTTTTTTTTTCTTAGCCATAATTTTATAATTGATTTAAATCTTTGTTCGCAAAAGTAATTTTTTTAAATAATATTTGAAAAAAATATTTGTTTTTTAATCAATAATTTATCTTATATGAAAAAAAACATCAAATTTCCTGTGCAACAATTTAAAGGGAAAATATTTAAGTTCTTTTTCTTCAAGTAATTACCACTTTAGTGCATGTGTTAAAACTGATCCTATTTAACTCTTTTAACCAAAAAAATATTATGTTTTTCTTTATTTTTATTTAACTGATCCTTTTCTAATTTTGTATCATAAGAAATAAGATGAATTAAAAATGCACCTGGAAAAATTATCATTGGTTAATTTTAAGAATTATGATGAGGTAGAGTTAATTTTTTCTCCAAAAATTAATTGCCTTGTCGGGGATAATGGTGTGGGGAAAACAAACATACTGGATGCAATTCATTATTTATCTCTTTGTAAAAGTTATTTTAACTTAGTTGATAGCCAAAACATCAAGTATGGACAAGATTTTCTCATAACCAGGGGGCAATATAACCGTGAAGAAAAAAATGAAGATATTTATTGTGGGATACAACGAGGGAAAAAAAAGATATTCAGGAGGAATAAAAATGAGTATCAAAAATTATCTGAGCATATTGGTTTATTGCCCATTGTAATGATCTCCCCCTCGGATATCAACTTAATCATCGAGGGAAGTGAAGAAAGACGCCGGTTTATGAACAGTGTTATATCCCAGTATGATAATAATTACCTGGTGTCAATTATTAATTATAATAAAGCCATTAATCAACGTAATTTTTTACTGAAAGATTTCGCTCAAAAGAATTATTTTGATAGGAGCTTGTTAGAAATTTGGGATGATCAAATAATAGAATTAGGCAAAAAAATTTATGATAAACGAGAGAAATTTATCCGGGAAATTATTCCCATTTTCCAGTATTATTATGATTTTATTTCATTGGGAAGGGAGAAAGTTGAACTGACATATGATTCTCAATTGCATGATGGATCATACGCAGAGATACTAGAAATGTCCCTGAATAAGGATCGAAAATTATTGTATACCAGTGTCGGGATTCATAAAGATGATCTTTTCTTATCTGCACAGGGATATCCCATAAAAAAATCCGGTTCACAAGGACAGCAAAAAACTTACCTGGTAGCTTTAAAACTAGCGAAATTTGATTATATTAGGAAAATAAGCGGGATTAAACCCATCCTGCTTTTGGATGATATTTTCGATAAATTTGATGCTAATCGTGTAAGACAGGTTATCCAACTTGTGGCAGATGAGAATTTTGGTCAAATATTTATTACCGATACTAATGCCGAGCGAATGGAAAATAT
>CAZOSQ010000520.1:0-2351 GCA_964582245.1 uncultured Bacteroidales bacterium
AATCTTTCCAAGCACTTATTCAACTATATA
Organism: uncultured Bacteroidales bacterium; assembly: GCA_964582245.1. Classification (GTDB taxonomy): domain Bacteria; phylum Bacteroidota; class Bacteroidia; order Bacteroidales; family CAZOSQ01; genus CAZOSQ01. The sequence continues at coordinate 31 of CAZOSQ010000520.1, forward strand.
CTCTTTACGATTTTCTGCTGATTGGACAACAGGTAAATCCATTGATTATCGAATTTCCAAAAAATTCAGCGATTTACAGCTACACCTAGTACCCAACCAAACAGGTTCCCAAAAACTCCAGGTTAATTTAAGAACTCATCATCCTTACCTGGATGAAAAAGGAAAACTGGTACATGACCTTCCGGTATTGGAAGAAACATTCCAAGTTAAAAAAAGTAGGTTAGCCTTTTTACCTGTCAGCAAAAAAGATGTAACCCTTGATGATATATCCAGCAGGGAAGGCATAGAGTTTCAAATAGAAAACAATCCCCTCCTAAAACTAAACAAAACTTACCGAGTTGAAAACCAGGAAGAACCAGGAGGACATCTTGTTGCAGAATTGTATACGCGCAGGTCCTTGGCAAATGACAAGGTACTGTGTTGGTTAAGAACCTATAATTATCATCGAACACCTCAAGGTTACCTGTATATTAAAGATGATGATATCCCAAGGTTTATCACTAACTTTAATATCACCCCAAAAACCAGCATAAAAAAAATTAGTATTTTAAGGGACGGGAAAAATTGGACTTCGGATCTTAAAGTTTATCCCGGGGAGAAAGTTGTAGTTCGCATTGAAGGAGAGGGTTTACATAAAGCATTATTTAATTTTGAAAACATCCATAAATACCAAAAGGACACGTTAATCCACAGTGAAACAGTTACTGAATATGAATTGGAAATTCCCTTGGATGTCTCCAAAAAAACTATCAATATATTAAATCATGGTGAATTAACAGGTCAATCACTTAAGGTAACGGAATATCAAAAAGCCAGGGAACTTGATTTTGTTCACGTAAATTACGGGGACAGGAATGTAAAAGTATCCGGGATAAGAGGACCGCGCATTTATTACCCCACAATCAAAGATGTTGAATTCAATTTTGCGGAATTTAGAATTGATGAGATGAATAAAATGTACGGTAAACAGTACCTCAATTTAGATATAACAGTAACTGACAAGCACAATAAGTTATTGGAAATAAAAAAAATTGAAAATATAGTTGTTTGCCCTTCTGAAGAATCACCAAGATACAAGTACTATGAACAGGATGATTGTAAGTCAGACAACATCAACCTCAACAACTACCTAAGAACCAAAACCTACGAATTGCCTGAATGGTCTAGGATCAGCGTAAAAATAAGCCACCAGGACTTGAAACATGGAGACGAAGGGGTTTCCAAAGAAATTGAAATCATTCAAGGTAAAAAATACACGTTTGACATAGATGTTTCTTTTCCAGCGGGATTATTATCTATATCGAAAGAGGAAAAAGCTGTAAACCCGGTGGGAGATACAGTTTCAGTAGGTGGAATAGGCAACCTTTATGGCATTAGCATGGCCATGATCGGGCAGTTTAGTTTTTATCATCCCGATAAAATTGCCAAATACAGGCCCTACAAAATTGGTGCGGGGTTTTTGGCTTTAAATGTATTTAATTTTGACAACACGAACATTGACCGGGACGTGGGAATCGTGATCCTAGGCAGTATATACCCTACCTCGCGAGACAATAAGTTATCTTTCCCCTTGTATTTCGGGGGCGGGTACTTTTTCAAATACAACAAATGGCACTTCTTGGTAGGACCTGGCATAAGGGTAAGATTATAGATTCGAACCTTGGAAAGAAATACATTCAAGATTGAAACCATTTCGGGTGGAAAAATGACAGGTTACTGGTTAGAAGCATTCTTCACCCACCTATGCACATAGTACTTTTCATTATTTTTTTGCTGCTTCCTGGATCCCGGGTTCTTGTTCTTCTTGCTCGGGTTCCTTTTTCTTGATTAGCCATAAAACCAAGTCCTTATCAAAGAATTTTTCTTCAACCACGAGAAAATTATTTTGGATGTATTCCCTTACCATCTTTGGACGATAATTCACTTCAAAAACCTCTTCCAGTTCATCGGTAAGCCACCAAGCATAAGCTCCCGGTTCAATTTCCAGGAACACCTCATCTAATTCAGTCGTATTTTTCACGGACCATCCAGCATGATCATATCCCTTCGTGTAATCAATAGGCTTGGGTATGGGTATCAATTGATCATGACCCAAATAATACCTTAGTGGAAGTGCTAATTCATTGCGGTATACAAAAACCGGTTGTTGGATTAAATGATGGTTTTTTATATAATTTACCACGGATACATAATCATTACCTTTTACTGGTGTTGAATAGATATTGCCCAAGGCAACCAGGTAAGAAATAATAAAAAACAGGATCCAGGAGATAATGGCCTTTCTCGTGCTTTTAATGGCTAATACTGAAAAGAGGGATAAT
>CAZOSQ010000521.1:0-2321 GCA_964582245.1 uncultured Bacteroidales bacterium
TTGGAAGTTGGAAGCCAGAAGATGGAAGTAAAGATACTTCCGGCTTCCAGCTTCTGACTTCTAACCCAAACTTAAATAAAAAGATTATATGTTACTAAATCTACCCACAAAAATGGTAGTAGAACCTTAAAAACATTTAGAAGATTAAGGAATCAATCTGGGACGCAACTAAATTTGATATCTTAACGTCTTGTTTGAAAATAAAAGTTAAAAATGATTAATCCTATCATGTGTTTCTTAAATTATAACTTAAATTACTTACCATGAAAAATAAATTAATTTTGTTCTTGCTCTTTTTTTCAGTTGTAGCATATTCACAAGAAACTGAATTACAAATTCCCAATAACCATATAGGTTTGAGTTTTTTTCCAATGATTTCAAGTACCATTGAATTGGAGTATGAACATATATTCAATCAGAATTCCATCATGTTATCGGGTGGTTTTACATTGAAAGAGAATGAACAACAGGATGTAGTGGGAGGACTTGGAGAATTTCAGTTTAGAAATTACTCTTTTGTCAAGGTAAATGAATTACCTTTTGGGATTTATTTAGGACCATTTGTAAAATACCGGTTCGTGAGTTTCACATCATTAAGTGAGTGGAGTGGGGATGTCTTGGAAGAATACCATATAATAAGTGGCGGATTTTTGATAGGAATAAAATATTACATTCTTCAGAAGATTTATTTTGATTTTAACATAGGGGGAGGATTAAAATATTCAATCAATGACAATAAATTTATGAATAATTATCTAGGTATCCAGAGATTAGATTATTCCGGGGTAATTCCTGTAAGTAATTTTTCTATTGGATTAACCCTTGATTGAGGTTTAGAATATTAAAATCAGTCAATTTGGTGGATATTTTTCTTATGTAAAGCATGTTATTTTAGCAATATTAATTGGTAAAATCAGTTAATAAAAGAAAATAAAATCCTTTTAACTTTTATTGTTATAGTTTCAGGATAAAACTGTTATCTTTGCAGGAAATGTCCATGACTTTAAAAAATAAATCTGCCAAATCCTTCATTATTAAAGGACTGGTTCAGGGTGTTGGATTTCGACCTTTTGTTTATAAAATGGCCTTGCGAAATAATATTAAAGGTCATGTGGAAAACACAAACAAAGGCATAATAATTCATGCCGAAGGGGTTGAAGAGCATCTTACCATGTTTCTCGATGATGTTTTAAAGAATGCGCCAAAAGCTTCTCATATCCTTTCCGTGGAGGATGAAAACGGTGATTATAAGAATTATAATGATTTTCAGAGTCTAGCGAGTATTGCCGGGAATACTGATATAACAGGAGTTAGTCCTGATATTGGGGTATGTGCCCCATGTCTTCATGATATTAAGATACAGGAACACCGTATAAACTATCCGTTGGTAAATTGCACCAATTGTGGCCCTCGTTTTTCAATTATCCGTGATATTCCCTATGATAGAAAAATGACCACTATGTCATCTTTCAAAATGTGTCCTGTTTGCGAAGCCGAGTATCATAATGTAAATGATCGGAGATTTCATGCCCAGCCAGTGGCTTGTAATGATTGCGGACCCAATTATTTGATGTATTTTGATGGAAAAGTTTTACGAAACATACAAGAAATAATCGAAAAATTTTTTAATCTTTTATCAAGGGGAAAAATTATAGCTTTAAAAGGAACTGGCGGGTATCATTTAACTTGTGATGCTTTAAATGAAGTGGCTGTGAATAATCTTCGGGAAATGAAGATTAGGGAAGGAAAACCTTTTGCGGTTTTATTCAGGGATTTAGATACCCTGTCAAAATATGCTTATATTAATGAAAAGGAAGCTGAAGCTTTAAGTTCATGGCAGCGACCTATAGTGATTCTGAAGGAAAAGAAAAAACTATCGGAAGGAATCAGTATAAATTTTAACACTATTGGAGCAGTATTGCCTTACATGCCTTTTCATTACCTGTTATTTGAAAAAATAGATTTGCCAGCCATTGTTTTAACCAGTGGTAATCTTGCTGATGAGCCAGTAATTAAAGAAGATGAGGTAGCAATTAAAGTTTTTGAAGGTTTAGCAGATGCAGTGGTGTTTTATAACAGGGAGATTCAAAATCGCACGGATGATTCTGTACTTTTTGTTGTGAACGAAAAACAAAGTTTAATCAGGAGGTCAAGAGGGTTTACCCCAAGTCCGGTAGAGACTCGTTTTACCACAGAGGGCATATTTGCAGCGGGGGCAGAACTTGTGAATTGTTTTGCCATCGGTAAAGGAAACCAGGTCATATTGAGCCAGCATATAGGAGATTTGAAAAATTATGATACTTTAAAATATTACCAAGAAT
>CAZOSQ010000522.1:0-2313 GCA_964582245.1 uncultured Bacteroidales bacterium
CCCGGCAGATTCATAGTTCCCGAATATCTTGCTCCTGGTGACTACGGATATAACATTATACCTCTTTATCCCGATGATGGGGCAACGCAGATTACTGTAAAATTTGAGGGTCTTGAAAATGAACCTGCCGGAGGTGCGGGATCAAGATATGGATTTGTAGCCGTGGATTCCGATAATAATGCAAGGTACAGTAACATTTATTCTGAACAGGATAAAGAAGCTACATTTACTCTTCTGGCCTCAGACATCGAAGTTTTTATGGTTGTAACCGGTGCTCCCGGGGTTCATCATAACTATGAGTGGGAGGTGGGTTACACCAAAAATTACCGCTATCCCTACATTGTTGAATTCGCAGGGGCAATACCACATGGCCATAAAGAGGGATACAACAGGTCGCCTGGTGCACATGGGGGTTATCATTCAAATGGAGGCGGATGGGTTGCATCTACCGCTTCGGTAAGCTCGACCGCTTATGTCGGTCCCTATGCACAGGTGCTGGAAAATGCAAGCGTAACCGGAAATGCAAGAATTGAAGGATATGCAGTGATAAACAGTACTGCCAGGGTTAGTAATGATGCGGTAGTAAAAGGACATGCTCTGGTTACCGGTAACTCGTCTGTTGAAGGTAATGCCCTGGTGGAAAAAACATCCATGATATATAATACTGTTGTTAAAGATAATGCCGTGGTTAGCGGTAGCGCCATGCTAAATAATTGCAACCTTTCCGGAGATGCTGTTGTCCGCGACCTGGCATTTATGTGGGGCAATTCCATCTCCGGTTCCGCTATTGTTGGGGGTGATGCCGAATATTATGATGGTATTTCCAGCGGGACTTACCTGGATAACCGCCGCGCAGATAATCCCGATGGTCAGGTTAAACATGAAAGAAATGTTGAAGTAAATACCGACTGGCCGGAATATCATTATCCGCTTGGGCCAAAACCAACTACTCCTGTTAATCTGGAAGCCGGTGAAATTCTTGATATTTCAATTCAGCTTTTATGGGAAGATTCAGATGCGTTTGCCGGTGATATGGAGTATTATGTTATGCAGAAAATTAACGGTGAATTCAAAATTATCGGGACAGCCGGTGAAAATCAGTTTAAAGTTACAGGACTCAGGGAAAATAGCGAATATACTTTCAGGGTGCAGGCAAAGGACCGAAGGGGTTTACTCTCGGATATAAGCAATGAATTAACTGTTTCAACAGGAATAACCAGTTCAGACCTGCCTGACAATAGCTTTAATGGGGTACGAATATATCCCAACCCTGCCGATAAGATCGTGACTATTGATGTAAGTTCTGAAGGAATGAAAAATATTTTCATACATGATATCTCGGGAAAAGTTGTTTACCAGTCTACATTTACCAATAATACCCGCATTAATAAATCTGAAATTGGACCGCCTGGTCTGTATGTGGTGATTATTTCAGATGGGGTGAAAAGTCACACGGGCAAGCTGATCATCAAGTAACTTCTTAAAATATTATATTTAAAAGTTTTGTGAATTTTGCAGATCGTTGCATTTAAAAAAATAGATTCTCCTGTATCGACCGGTAAAGCCATTTAAGGGATTAAACCGCATATTTTTCTGTGGCAATAAGGAGTCTGTTAGAATGAGAAGCACTTCCTGAAAAGCAAAAGCAATCTCTTATGCTCTCCAGAAGAGTCATGATGCCATATGCTTAAGATCGGTATAGATTGTCCTCGTCAGTCCGAATGATAGATTGGTTATGCTCTAGGCACTTATCGAGAGATTGTTCGGTTCTTTAATATTTAGAGGAGATGCTTTTTCTGAATAATAATAGGTTTTTCTGCTTTTAAATGTCTTTTTGTGGATATTTTTTAAAAAAATATGCTGCTTGTTTTCAATGTTTTAGTTCACTTGTGGGCATAGCTTTCCCGGCATCGATCTTAATCACTGGATTGGCGTGATTAGTTAATAATATGTCTGTGTTTGTTTAAGAGTTGAATTAATCAATTTTAAATATTTAACAAAAGAATTACGAATCTTTTTGGTAAAACTTTAATAAAATCTTTGTTTATTTGTAACCGAAAAATTGTTATTTTTACACTTATTAATTGATGGAGAAAAATTAAAACGAATTTACATTATGAAAATTTTTAAGCTGTTCATTGGGATAATTCTGAGTTTTTGCACTTTGGGTACAACTTCTGTTTTTTCACAAAGCGGAGATCAAATTTTGGACGGAATTGGCGAAACAGGATTAATTGCTCGCTATAGATTAAATGGGAATGTAAGGGATTGGTCTCGTAATAATTTACATGGCAGCATTCAGGGCGCTAATTT
>CAZOSQ010000523.1:0-2312 GCA_964582245.1 uncultured Bacteroidales bacterium
GAGGATGCCAACTCGCTGGAGGATTTGAAGGGAATGATCGGGTGAGGAGGAGGAAGGTAATCGTTAATGGTTAAACGTTATTTGAAGAAAGATAAGCTAATTTTAAATTCGAATAAACCTGAGAAATAAAGCCCGAAAATAAATATGATTCAAAAAATGAAAAGCGACAAAATTAAATCAGTGGCAGCGCCGCGGTCGTCTTGGATGAACCAGCATAAAATAAACCAGCTACTCGGGATTTTTATGGATGATGACTCTCTCCGCAAATATCAAAAAGTATCAGCTCACAATTTTTCAAGCAACTCCTTCCATCTTGCTCTGTTCACGGGTTGTGTATTATAGTTATCCAACTGATCACCAACAGATTTCAAAAAGTCTATACGCCCAATTTCGCCTGTCAAGGTAAGGCCAATAGTTAAAAGTTGTTCAATTGAGGACTGATAAATATTTGTTCCTGATGCCCATGTTTTGGATATCAATTCATCGATTTGGTCTTTCTCTTTCATATTAAAATCAGGAGCATTTAAAAGTATCTCCTTGATAGAAACTTTCCTTGCCTTTAGTATCGTGCTTCTTATGTCAGTTAGAGTTAAATTTCGTTCCTTTACTTCAACTGCCAATTTTACTTTTCCATCCAAACCAATACATTCCAGATCAGCAGCCAAACCTGTTGCATGATCTGAGGCATTAATAACATGTCTTCGCACTTCTTTATAGAGATTGAAGATATTACCAAGGGTTTCAAATAGTGCAGCAGCAACTGCCAAACCTCTATCACCGCCGCTGGTTTCGGACAGGAAACGTTTAACCAATTCTGCAACCCATGGAACTATTACCTTATTCGCAAAGCTCCGTGGATCCCATGCAGATTCATTATCTGCAGAACCTTTTTGCAAGCACAAGGCATCTAATTTTATATCAGTCAGTTTACCTAATAATTGTGTAGGAAGGCAATATCTGATGCTTACCCATTTGCTGTTCATAAGTCTTTCTATCGCATGATTCACATGAAAAGAAGGCTCATGATAAACTTCCTGCCATAGTTCTTTTAGAATTTTTGAGGCCCTCTCAGGATTGGGTGAAAAATTTTTCTCAGCCATTTTTATTTTATCTGAAAATTCAACCAAAGAGATTCTTGCCTGATTCCTTTTGAGGAGTTGATAATCTTTTCCGGCGCGTCAATCCGGATCCAGTCTTTATAAAGCTCATCATATAGTTTTGATTTATAACCTGAAATTACTGCCCTCCCTTTTATTTGGTTTAAAATACCAGATAATTCGAAATGATCACCGTCTGACATTTCGAAGCCATAGGCTTTACTATCGCGTCGAATTTGATGTAAATATGGAGGATCCAAATAAAATAATGTCTCTTCAGTATCATATCTTTCAATCACTTCAATAGCGGGCGCATTTTCAATTTGTACCCTTTGAAGACGTTGAACAATCTCGGGTAAACCTTCAACAGACCCTAACCATCTTGAAACGGCTCCTGCCATCCCAGCCCTCGACGTTAAAACACAGTGAGCCCATCTTCCTACGCTACTCGTTTGGGCTAATCCTGTCCGGGTTTGCCTCGCTCTGATATAAAATCTTCTTGCCCGCTCAAGTTTTGATAAACCTGATTCATATTGAAGAGAATTAATTAGTTCTTCCCGTGAAAAAGGAGTTAAACTAATTGCTTTTATTAATTGCTCTCCATAATCTCTTAAAACCTCAAAAAAATTAACTAATTCTGAGTCAATATCATTATAGGTTTCTATGAGAGCTGGTTTTCTATTAATCAAAACTGCAGCAGACCCCCCGAACACATCACAAAAGTGTTTGGCGTCCTCAGGCAGATGCGGCAATATAAAATCCAAATGCGAATATTTGCCTCCATACCATCCAAAGGCAATCATTTTTTTGCGTCTTTTTCCCGCATTCTTTATTATTCTACGATTATTAATTTCTGTTTTCATGAATGGATTTCAAGTTAATTGCAAAGTTAGAAAAAAAACGCCTTTTGTGAATCCTTGTGCTTTTTCTTTTCCTCCTCCTTTCAAATTAAGGAATCTTCAACCATTCAAATTCGGGAGGCATCTACTGAAATCTCAGATGGAGGGTAATTGATCAATGAAACACCATATTCTCCAACTTTTTTCCGAAATGACCTCTTTGAAACCCCGATCATTTCCTCAGCCTGTGCTGAAGATAAGATACCCTGATGAAACAGCAAAGCTGCAAATTGCATGGTTATTTCAGCTTCATCATCCTTTTGCTACTTTTCGTTTTTCTGTTTCAGGCCGTGTTTTCTGATCTTGTTGTATAGCG
>CAZOSQ010000524.1:0-2304 GCA_964582245.1 uncultured Bacteroidales bacterium
ATGTACCCGAATTCCATGAATAAAAGCCCTGGTCGAAATCATAATGAATTGCATATGGATACGAGCTGGAAAATAAACCTTTACTATATTTCGCATACCCGAAGATGAAATTTTCGCTTTTAGCAAACCTGTGATAAATACCCAAATAGAAATTCGTGTCCTGACAATCAATAGTCGAAATATCTTCAAACGAAGGAGATATTTCCGACACCGATAAAGTTCTGTCTCCTTGCCCATCTTGTGAAAAATATAGCAGATGGATTTGATCATTGACTATTTTCATATCCGTAATAGTTTTATGCGTTTGATCACCTTCAAAAAGATACTGATCATTAATTATATCCTGGCATAAAAGATTTAACCCTGAGGCCAGGAAAACAATGAAAGTAAAAATTGCTTTCATAAAACCCCCGAAAATATAGTAATCCCCTGCCTAGGCAGGGGATTAAATGAATGAATCACATTTTGATAAAATTATAGTAATAGTTTTTGCCGCCGGTAATTATAATAATATTGTAATACCCTTTTGGCATAAATGAGATGTCGATACTGTTAGTAAAACTATCCGTAAAATAAACCTGTTCGCCGAAAAGATTAAATATTCGCATTTCTTCGAAATCCCGCATATCAATATTGAGAAAATCCCCCGCCGGATTGGGGAAGATATTTAGCCCGGTTATGGCGGCGGGGTCCTGGGCGGAGGTGCCTTTGTGCTCGTATTTCCAGATTTCCTTTTCCCTAACCGTAAATAAACATTTATCTTCAGATAGCGGCTCGATATCACTTGGAGAGTAATCGTCGAAACACTCAGGAGCAATTTCGTATATATCTTCCCAGGATAAACCGCCATTCGAGGTTCTATATACGTTACCGGGACCAGCGGCATAGCCTATATCGTTATTCCAAAAACCTACAAATCGAACCTGACCATTGTTTTCGGTTTCTATAAAATCAGTAACCGGATTCCAGATATGTCCTCCGTTGTATGTTTTCATTATAACATTATGCCTGATATTTTCATTGTCAAAATAAAAATCAGTAAAATAACCAGTTTGTGAGTCTGTAAAGTGTAATAATCCCGCTCCTGGCATATCATTTTTAACAGGATAAAAGTCCCATGATTCACCTCCATCGTTTGTTTTAAGCACAGATGTCATTGCATCTTTGGTCGTGCAACCGAAAATAAAATTATTTTCGTCGAATATAAAAATTGTACTGATACTAATAATTCCGGGTAAATGCTCAGGCAACGGTAAATCATTCCATGTCTCGGCACCATCAGTTGTAATATATATCCTTTTATCGAGGGAATCATCCGGATTCGGGAACCCATTTTTGGGTATAATAATACCGAGATTTTCGTCATAAAATTCCATAATAAAATCATCCCACCTGGCACCCCAGAATGTTTTCAATGTAGTATCTACTTCAAAGCTGTGCCATGTTTTACCAAGGTCTGTAGATCGACGGAATCTTGCAGAATCCATATCCAAAACAATTAATTTTTTATTAGGAAAAGCGAAGGATTCTATCCTGCCTTCGGATTTTAAATAATAACCAGTTTCCTCATCATAATATAACCCCGTAGTGAATGTCCATAGGGTATCCCATGTATCTCCGCCATCTGAAGAATAAATGACAAAAGGGTCAGTAAAATTCACGCTGCTGTATCCGCTTGTTTTATTAGCGCAAAACACGCATTCATTATCGTGATTGCATTGTAATTCAACTATCAAAGCGGAATCGGCATCAAACACCTGCCGCCAATCGGAATTGGCGGCGAGAAGTATTGAAGAATTAATTAACAAAAAAATCATCATAAGTTTCTTCATATCATTCTCTTATAAATTTTTCTGATAAAACTGTTTTATCCTCGGTAATAGTAAGATAATAAACGCCAAGACTCAACGCAGAGATATCGATAACTTCTATATATTCAGTCTTATTCTTTTTGTTTAAAAATTCACGAATTTTATTTCCTGCTGCATCATAAATCGATATTATGATATTACCGGTAAAACCTGATGAATAATTGACAGTAACTTCCGTAACATGGTGCACAATAACCTTCAGGAGAATACATAATATCCGCAATAAACAAATCTCTCAAATCTGACCATTGCATATTCCCTCTCGATAATAATAATCGATTGCTAAAGTGCATTGTGGGCATTCAGGCAATACTACTTCGATCAACTTGTTGATAAATGGAAGGCCAACTTCACATGGCACATCCTCGCATGGCATGGTCTGCCCACTGGCGCTTACCGCCATAGCAATTAAAACAACTACTAACAAAATATA
>CAZOSQ010000525.1:0-2304 GCA_964582245.1 uncultured Bacteroidales bacterium
CCGCTTTGCCAGGGAAACATGGCTCCCTTATAACCTTCTGCTTTGGCCGCGTATTTGGCTTGATCCATTCTCCTGAAACGATATATGAGCAAAGCCCTTGTCAGTTGAGGAACATGCAAATTCAAATACGGGAAAATATACAATTCATCCCAAAAAATGTGCCCCCTGTAAGCTTCACCGTGCCATCCGCGGGAAGGCACACCGACATCACTGTCTATTGTATTGCCCGATACAGTCTGGTACAAGTGGAAAATATGGAGTCTTAATACTTTTTGGCTTTCTTGCTCTTCATTCAAATGTATTTGTATATCGCTCTGCTGCCATAAATATTTCCACTGCTGCACATGCGGGAAGTAGAGATCGTTAAATTGTTCTATCTTGTTTATCTTTTCCAATCCATCTGCAAGGGGTTCCGATATTGCATTATCCCTCGAAGAATATAAAGATAACAGCTTTACAATTTTCACGGGCTGAAGTTTATCACATTGAATTTCAATTGCCCTTCCTATAAATTCTTTTTCCTTGATTTCACGTGATGGATATTGCTGTTTTGTATCATTTACCACCACTGATGTTTTAGTAACCTGGGCCATTCTTATTTTGGACTGCTTGGTTCGAGAAACGAGGAAATTTATATCCTCTCCCACGCTACCTGTATTTAAAACCTCCAGGTGTTTACTTTCCAAATCGCTGTATCTTGCCACATTATTATTAATGACAGAACCGTCAATACCGGATAAGACCTCGAGTTTTCCTTCCCAGTTCTCCGGAATGATAGTCCATTCCTGGGCAGCAATATGTTTATCGCTCATGCTAACCAACCTGCGACTAAGAAGGGTTGTTACACGTCCCTTAGTATCTTTAAATTTAAATTTACGAAAAAGAATGCCTTTCAAAATATCTAGTTCCTGCAGGTATTCAAGCACTTCCAACTCGGCGAATTTAATCCAATCACCACCCTCATGTTTGATTTTCATATAAATCCAATTGGGCCAATTCACCAGGTCTTCGTTTTCTATTTCTCTCCCGGCAATTTTTGTTTTAGCCCTATTGTAACCACCGACCAAGTATGTTCCCGGGTAATTAAACTGGTTATCAGTTTCAAACTCTAACGCTCCACGAGTCGAGAAATAACCATTTCCAAGGGTAGTTAACGCCTCCCTTAGAGGATTCTGATCGGGCTTCCATCCTTCATACCTAATTTTCCAATGATCCATAATCTATTTATTGACTCCAAGAAAATCCCAATTCCTTAGTTATGTTCTTCTTGTGTTAAAGTTTAGCTAGAAATCTTCTTAGACCATTTTTTTATTTATTGTAGTTATCTTAGATAAACTATTTAAAACTATCTATCAACTTGCCCAGGAAAATTTTCACTTCCTCAACATTTTTCAAGCTGAAAGCCGCTGTTGAAAGTTGGGCATGTTTCCCGACCAAGATTCCTAATCCGTTATCTGACAAAGTCTTAAAAGCATCTTCATCAGTAATATCATCACCCAGGTAAACGGGTATTTTTTTACCTTCCTGCCCCAGAACATTCATCAACCATTCCATTGCTTTTCCCTTGTGCCAGTTTACATTAGGTTTAACTTCGATTATCATTTTACCGGATCCTGTTTTTAAATTTTCGTAATGGCCTACCCGGGAAGAAACTTTTTTAATAATACCGGGTACTTCCTTTTGTGGTGCTTGTCGGTAATGCACGGCAATGGCAAAATGCTTTCTCTCAATTTTCACATAAGAACCATAATCTTTTAAATCATTCTCGAGGTCAGCTTCAATTTTATCCAGTTCTGGTAAAAATAAGGATGCCTTTTCATGTTCTTTTTCCAAACCGGGTCCTTTAATTCTGAAGCCGTGGCTACCGGAATAAATTATATCCTCAAGATTTACAAGGTTTTTTACATCATCCATGTCCCTTCCACTAATGACAGCCACGGTAAACACCCGTGATAATTCCAGTACCAAGTCTTTCATCTCACCCGAGATAATTGCTTTTTCAGGATCTTCTACAATAGGGGTTAATGTTCCATCATAATCAAGGAAGATAGTCGGTTCATTTTTCTTGAAGAGTTCCTGGATCATGTCAAAATGCTCTAAAGCGGAAGGAATATTTTGTTTGTGTTCAGCTTCAAGAACATCACCCTTGACAAGATCAATCTCCTTAAAATCCTGGATCACCTGATCCGCTCCATTCTCAAGTAAACCTTGTTTTCCACCCTCCCTGTTAACTCCAATGGTGTAAGCGAAATTTCCTTTTTTGCCGGCTTCAACCCCGGCCAAGGAATCTTCAAAAATAACTGC
>CAZOSQ010000526.1:0-2273 GCA_964582245.1 uncultured Bacteroidales bacterium
AAATTACGATTACCTTACCGATGAAAAAATCAGGGAACTGCCGGTAATTGAAACCGATAATGTAAAATTTATTCGTAAGTATAAATTTGAAGAAAACCTTACCTATGTGAGATTTCTAACTGATTTGTATCTGAAAAAACCAGGGGAAGTGATTTCAAACGAAACCACTTTACTCGCTTTACGGAGTGACGATTTAGTTGATTTACTTCATCAGGCTGGATTTAAAAATATTCAGATGTATGCAAATTTCAAGGAAGAAGATTTTGGCGGGAAACACTTGCCGCTGGTGGTAAATGCAGTGAATTAACCCCTAAATGCTGTGGGCGAACTTCCGGTTTTCTTTTTAAACAGCCGGCTAAAATAGTGAATCGAATCAAAACCGAGTTCATAGCTAATCTCCTTAACGCTTTTATCCGTGGAAAGCAGCAACTCTTTCGCACGCATTACTTTTAACTGCAGGTAGTATTGCCGGGGCGGGATGCCGGTAAAGTTTTTAAACATTCTCCTGAAATAGGAATAACCGATGTTGTGCTGCAAGGCGAATGTTTCCATATCGAAATTTTCTTGCACTTCATTCCGCATCCGGAAACGGGCTTCTTCAATAACCGGGGCGATTTTGTTTCCCGAGAATTCCCGCTGTTTTTCCAGTGCTACCAGAATCCCCAGCAGTTTTATAATCCAGCCTGAAACAATTTGCTGAAATCCCGGTTGTTCTTTATCTGCCAGATTAAATACCTTCAGAATAATATCGAGTACTTCTTCTTTTTCCCCGATTTGAATAACCGGTTGTGCCGGATTAAATCGTGGATGATCTAAAAAAGTACCGACAGTTTTGCCACTAAAACCAATATAATTTTCAACCCAACCTTTTGCATGATGTGGCTTGTAACGGTGCCATTCACCCGGGAAAATAACCATCAGACTTCCTTTTTTCAATTGGAATTCACCCCGTCTGGTTTCAAGAATTCCGCTTCCTTCAATATTATAATTGAGCTGATATTCAGACAAAACACGTCCCTGTTCCCATGTGAAATAATAACTGCTAGGATGTTTTTTTTGGGGATATTCACTTTTGGGGGAAATGTGCAGCTTACCGGCAGAATTTAAATAAATTCCCCAGCTTATATCTTCATCGCTGACAGTCAGGTATTTAACAAAGTCTTTCATTTTGGTGTCAAAAAGTACAAATATATAATCAATTTGTGTATGTTAAATTGTTGTTATAAAGCTAATTTTATAAGTTGAAATTTAAAAATAGCAAGTCAAATATTATAAACCTTAATTGAACTAATTGATGCAGGCTTTATTAGGAATTATTTTTCACTCCCTTGGGGGAGCATCATCCGGTAGTTGGTATATGCCTTTCAACCTGGTGAAGAAGTGGCATTGGGAGATATACTGGATTATTGGTGGACTTTTCTCGTGGTTAATTATGCCCTATATAGCAACTGTTTTAACTTCTCCGGGATGGCAGGATATTTTAATAGCTACTGATTTTTCAACTATACGCCTGACATATATTCTTGGTGCTTTATGGGGGATTGGGGGCTTAACCTATGGTTTAGGTATCCGTTACCTGGGGATGTCTTTGGGTAACTCGGTATTGCTCGGAATTACCTCTTTGGTTGGCTCCCTCGGCTTGCCAATTCTTCGAAACATTGGCAAGCTGGGTGAAATTTTACCTGCGGGTGATTCATTTGCCGATATGCTTGGAACCAATAGTGGACGTGTGGTTCTGTTCGGAATACTTGTAATGATTATTGGAATCATTTTGTGTGGCAAAGCAGGCCTGATGAAAGATAAAGAACTTGCCAGTAATAAAGAAGGGGTAAATGTTGAGTTTAAACTTACCAAAGGATTAATAATTGCTTTAATTTCCGGAGTATTGAGCGCATTTTTTAGCTTTGGTATTGATGCAGGTAAAGAAATGGGAGAAGCCGTTCGCCAGGTTGCGGTCTCCAATAGTTTCGCTTTTGTAAGCGACGGGAAATATTTGTTTGAAAATAATATCATTTTTCTGGTAATTCTCTGGGGAGGATTAACAACGAATCTTTTATGGTCTGCAGTATTAATTGTAAAGAATAAAACTGCCACCGACCTCGTTGATAAAAAATCACCTTTATTAAAAAATTATTTGTTTTGTGCTTTGGCGGGAACCACCTGGTTTTTGCAATTCTTCTTCTACGGAATGGGCGAGACCAAAATCGGAAGTGGTGCCAGTTCATGGATTTTGCATATGTCTACTATTATTCTTACTGCTAATTTTTGGGGAT
>CAZOSQ010000527.1:0-2248 GCA_964582245.1 uncultured Bacteroidales bacterium
TTTTTCCTGTTATCCATATCCCTGACCCAGTTCATTACATGGGCAGGAGAACGTTTTTTTTCCAGTTGTTCACCCATGTATTGCATATGGGGATGGACATGTGAAAAAAACATCTTATAAGCTTCACATAAATAATTCAATCCCGGTTCGCCACCAGGTGTTTCCATGAACCTGTGTTTTGGGCATTCACCATGACAAGCAAACCTATACTCACATTCAATGCAAAACCGAGGAAGGGAATCAATTTTGTCCGATCCAAATTTGAGTTGGTTGGGAGAAGTCACCAAGTTGACTAAATTATTTTCCATGATGTTGCCCAAATAGTATTCGGGGTAAACAAAATGATCACATGAATAAATGTCACCATTGTGCTCAATCACAGTAGCATCTCCGCATGTTTCACTAAAGACACAAAGTCCCGGGTTTTCACCCACCCAATTTGCCAGTGTTGCATCAAACAATTGTACAAAAACTTGCCCCACATCCTTTCTTACCCACTCATCAAATATATTTATAAGAAAATGGCCAAATTGTTTCGGTTTTACACTCCATTCCGTAATGAAAGCTTCGTTTTTATAGGATGGAGCAACAAGTTGCAATTCATTATCCTTGACATTTTTTGCAATTCGTTCGACAATAGGGATAAATTGCAAGTACCTGCTGCCAATATTTTTTAGGAAATTATATGTTTCCAGCGGGTGATCAGCATTATGATTATTAACAACAGTCAAAGTATTAAATTCAACCCGGTGCTTTTGCAACAACCTGATCCCTTGCATAATATCTTTAAAAGTTGGCTTGTTACCGGATTTATAGGTCCTGAAATTATCGTGAAGGTTCTTAGGGCCATCAATAGAAACGCCAATTAAAAAATTATGATCTTTAAAAAAACTGCACCAATCATCATTTAACAATGTACCATTAGTTTGGAACACATTATCAATTCTTTTTTGACCGGCATATTTTTCTTGTAATTTGATTACTTTTTTATAAAAATCCAGTCCTAGTAGGGTAGGTTCCCCTCCTTGCCAGGCGAAGCAAACTGCAGGAACCTGTTGGGCCTGTATATAGTCCTTGATATATTTTTCAAGGACGTTTTCCTGCATTATAAAATTGGAATTCTTAGGATAGATGTTCTTTTTTTCAAGGTAATAGCAGTATGTGCAATTCATATTGCAGGTAGGCCCAATGGGCTTAGTCATCACGTTAAAAGCAAGTGGTTTATTAGCAAATAAAGTATGAGCCATTTTAAAATAAATTCAACATAATAATTAAGATCATATATGGGGGTAAAATTACATGATGTTTATCAATAGTTCAAAATATTATAACGGTAAGTTTATTTTAAAATTTCTTCTAAATAATCCATTTAAAATAGGATCATAACATGGAGGAAATCCTGAAGCAAAAAAAAAGTCAAAATATTTGCTTAACGTTAAAAATACGCTAACTTTGTTATTCAATCAATTCAAGCGATGACCACAAGATTAAACCCGCACATATCAGTTGACTGCATCATATTTGGTTTTGATTCCGATAACTTGAAAGTATTATTGTTAAAAAGGGCTATTAGAAACGACAGGTTAGGGTATAACCATGATTATAAATTGCCGGGTAGTTTGATTAACAACAATGAGGACCTGGATGCCGCGGCCAATCGTGTACTAAAAGAATTGACAGGTCTCTCGGATATTTATCTTAAACAACTTCATACTTTTGGTAAAGTTGATAGGATAGATAATGAGAGGGATTTAAAATGGTTTGAAGAAACTTATAATATGCCCGTTCATAGGGTGGTTACAGTAGCTTATTATTCCCTTATTAAAATTGATTTGACAAACCAGTTCTTAGATCAAAATTCAGCCGCTTCTTGGTATAACATTGATGATATTAAGGAATTAGCATTTGACCATAATGAAATATTACAACTGGGATTAAAAACTTTGCGTGATGAGATAAAAATTCAACCCATAGTTTTTGAACTTCTTCCTAAAAAATTTTCCATACGCCAGCTACAAAATTTATATGAAATTATTCTTGCTGAAAAATTGGACAACCGAAACTTCAGGAAGAAAATGGAAAAGTTGAATTTTTTGTATCCACTGGAAGAAAAAGAAGTGGGAGTTGCTCATAAACCCGCCAGGTTATACCGGTACAACAAGAAAACCAGGTCAAAATATAAATATCAGAAAGATTTTCTCATTTAAAAAAAACAATATGTATTTAATAGGATATGACATTGGGAGTT
>CAZOSQ010000528.1:0-2244 GCA_964582245.1 uncultured Bacteroidales bacterium
AAGAGTTTGTCACGAAATAACTTAATCATTCAGGGGTTTTTCCCTGACAAGTCATCGTCTCACTCAAAGTGAGGCTATGACTACTCCCCCACGAAAACGTCATTATAAATCCCTGTTACACATCATTCATTTCCGGGGTTACCTTTTGCCTCTTTTCTGAACATATACACAGAAGCACAATACCAATAATTAAAAAAAACAGGAAAACACGCAACCAAATTTCAACATTTAGCATCTTAACAAACAAAGCATTAACTTTTAAAACCAATAGTATGATGAAACACGGCCCATAATCACCATTTAAACGAAGATTTCCCGGAAAACCACAAGGTGGAAATACTCCGGAAAAGATGCCAACAAAAGGCAAAGAAACCGAACCGAATTGCTTTTATGCCAGTTAACTTCAGGTTACCTTGAATTCAAAAATCCATTTGAGCCACAGCTCACGGCTCAAAGCTCATAGTTAAAAATGAAAAAAATGAAAAAGAAAGTTTTAAAATTATTTTCAATTTACCTGCTCCTGTTTCCACTCTGTGTGGTTTTATTAGGGCCAGCGTGCAAAAAAGAAGATCCTCCCTGTGCCTGCGGGGTTGAAAACCCACAGGACAACCTGGAGTGGCTCGACCATTTATTGCAAAAAAGTTTTTACACTGAAATTTATTCTATCCAATACCAAGGCAAGGAATACATTGGTGTTTATGACCGGCCAAAATCACCTGACTCCGGCGCTGTGATATATGATTGTCAGGGCGAAAAATTTTGCGAATATATTGGCATTACAGGACAATGGACCTGTGACGAAGCATTCAAAAATGCCCTGAAAAATAAAGTTTTAATTTATATTCAGGAAACAAATCCTTATTGGGAAGAAAATGAATAATTTAAAAACAAATAAAAAAGAACATCATGAAAAACAGATACATAATTTATGGTTTTGTTTTTTCTTTAACCTGTTCATTTGCCCATGTCCGGAAACCTTTTCCAAAGTTCAAAACTTTGGAAAAGTTAAATTCAGGATGAACCCAAAACCAAAAAATATTTTCCGCGCGACCTTTTTGGAACGATAAACATCTACAATATAAAACTACTTTAAAAACCAATAAAAATGAAACATGGACCGTAAACAAACCAAAGAATGCCGGCAGCAACAAGGTTGTTTCGCCCGGCGCCTCAAACACAACCCACTCTAAATGCTCTTTTGCCTGGTAACTTTCTGTTACCTTGAATACGAATTTTAAAGTTACTGGCTAGTCACTTGTGACTTTAAGATGAAAAGTAAAAAACATGCGTTATGATAAAATCAATTTTAAAAAATAGTAAGCTGTTAATTTTTATCTTACTTTTTGGATCCTGTATCCCCGAATACGACGATTCCTCACCTGTTAGTTATATTGTTAGCGGTTCCAAAGACCAGTTTCCCGCCTGGTCACCCGATGGTGAAGAAATTGCTTACTATCATTTTTCGCAGAAAATACCCGAACCCGAAGAATACCCGACAGGGCTTTACATTATTGATAAAAACGGAGATAACCGCAGGTTGGTTTTAAAAGGAGACCATTTCTCTCCTACCTGGTCGCCCGATGGAAAATGGCTTGTTTTTAGCTCCGGCGGCGTCATTCAAAAATGTAGGATTGACGGAGATAGCCTGACAACATTCGATGGACTCGATCATTTGCCTGCGCCAGAATTTTACTTTCCGCACTGGACAAAGGACGGTAAATACATTTTGTTTGACAAACCTTTGGTAAGTGATATGGGGGTCTATTACATGACGTCAGATTTTCAAAAAGCAGATAATCTAATTGCCTCAGGTAGAGATCCCGAGTTAGCTCCTGATGGCGATAAATTTATTTATTATGGTTGGGTTAGTAATTCGGAGCCCAGTGAAATTTTTATAAGAGATATAAACGGACTGCATGAAGAACGATTGACAAATAATGAAAGGTCTGATATATCCCCGACCTGGTCACCGGACGGAAAGATGATAGCCTGGAGTAGCAGTGTCAGGCTTTGCATTATGAATGCCGACGGCAGTAACCAGAAACGAATAGCATACGGGAACGATCCTTCCTGGTCGGTGAACAACGAAATTGTGTTTAGCCATGCAAATGCATGGTTATACCAAAGAAGTATTATATACTATTAGCCCCGATGGGAAAAAAAAGAAACAAATAACATTTTAAAAATCACCCCCGCTACCGCACGATTGCATCGTGTGGTTTAATGTTTAGGATCGGCGAATTG
>CAZOSQ010000529.1:0-2239 GCA_964582245.1 uncultured Bacteroidales bacterium
TATAGATAAAAAATTTGGTGCCCCTCAAATTACAAAAGATGGTGTTACCGTCGCTAAAGAAATCGAACTTCCTGAAGCCATTCATAACCTGGGGGCACAAATGGTAAAAGAAGTTGCTTCCAAAACCAATGATGATGCCGGTGATGGAACAACTACCGCGACTGTTCTTGCACAATCTATCATTACTGTTGGATTGAAGAACGTAACTGCCGGTGCTAACCCAATGGATTTGAAAAGAGGAATAGATAAAGCAGTTGAAAAAGTTATCAAAAACTTGCAATCACAATCCAAGGAAATTGGCGATGATAATAGCAAAATTGAACAAGTTGCTACTATTTCTGCCAATAGCGATTCTTCTATAGGTTCTTTAATTGCCGAAGCAATGGCTAAAGTTAAAAAAGAAGGTGTAATCACTGTGGAAGAATCAAAAACCTCTGAAACTCATGTTGACGTGGTAGAAGGAATGCAATTTGACAGGGGATATATTTCTCCTTATTTTGTTACCGATACTGAGAAAATGGAAGCCGTGTTGGAACATCCTTATATCTTGTTGCACGATAAGAAGATATCTACAATGAAGGATTTACTTCCAGTACTCGAAGCTTCAGCTCAATCAGGAAAACCTTTGTTGATTATCTCTGAAGATATCGATGGAGAAGCCCTTGCCACTTTGATCGTGAACAAACTAAGGGGTTCCTTGAAAATTGCAGCCGTGAAAGCTCCGGGATTCGGCGACCGCAGGAAAGAAATGCTGGAAGATATTGCCATCTTAACTGGCGGTACGGTAATTTCAGAAGAAAAAGGTTTAAAATTGGAAAATACCACCCTGGATATGCTTGGTCAAGCAGAAAAAATATCAATTGACAAGGAAAATACTACCATTGTCAATGGATCAGGAGAAAAATCCAATATTGAAGCCAGGGTTTCTCAAATCAAAAAACAGATAGAATCAACTACCTCTGACTACGACAAAGAAAAATTGCAGGAAAGACTTGCCAAGTTGGCAGGCGGTGTTGCGGTTCTTTACATTGGTGCAGCTACAGAGGTTGAAATGAAAGAAAAGAAAGATCGCGTGAATGATGCATTAAGTGCAACAAGAGCAGCAGTGGA
This sequence comes from uncultured Bacteroidales bacterium, assembly GCA_964582245.1. Classification (GTDB taxonomy): domain Bacteria; phylum Bacteroidota; class Bacteroidia; order Bacteroidales; family CAZOSQ01; genus CAZOSQ01. The sequence goes on from CAZOSQ010000529.1 coordinate 1,111, forward strand.
AGAAGGAATTATCCCTGGTGGTGGAGTTGGATACTTACGTGCAATTAACTCCCTGGATGATCTGAAGGGGATCAATGAAGATGAAGATACTGGTATCCTCATTGTTAAAAAAGCACTGGAAGCTCCTTGCCGTACCATCGTGTTTAACGCTGGAGGTGATGGTTCCGTGGTTGTCCAAAAAATCAAGGAAGGTAAAGATGATTTCGGTTATAACGCGAGAACAGAAAAATATGAAAATTTAATTGCTGCAGGTGTTATTGATCCTACAAAAGTGGCTCGTGTAGCACTTGAAAATGCAGCTTCCATTGCAGGTATGTTCCTGACTACCGCATGCGTGCTCGTGGAAGAAAAAGAAGAGAATCCTCCAATGCCTGCCGGTGCACCCGGTATGGGCGGTATGGGCGGCATGGGTGGAATGATGTAAAATTCATCTATAGCCTAATACAAAAAACCTTTTCCAACTTGGAAAAGGTTTTTTTTTGCCTTGTTGATATGTAATAAAACTTTATCTTTTTACCGCTGAATATTGCTCATATTAATAATGGGCATAATTCTTTTTCATTAATCAACGGTTTCGATTATCTCGTTAAATTTCTTTTTCCTCGGTTTCTTTTAAAATGTTCCTGGCCAATTCCAAGATAGTTTCATCTTCAAGTTCAACAACTCCACCGCCAGGTCCCGGTTCAATATGTATTCCCATTGATTTTCCTTCTTTGTAATGTGTGCCACCAAAATAATTTCTCACGCTTTCTGCCGATATATTTAACTCATCCGCTATACGCTGCATGCTACCCGAGGGCAAGTTGTCTTTAATGTGGCGAAGCTCGTTAAAAGTTATTTTTATCATATCTATACATTTTATAGTGATACATTTCTAAATAATGGCAAAATAACATTTATTTTTCTTGAAAACAACATAACATCAATAATTATTTCAAGTCATTAGGCCATAACAATTAGTTATTATAAAATAAGAGATTAAATGATTTTCATACAGATGTTTAGCCGATTTGTCTTATGTATAGGTAATTAAAATTTCTGGTTACAGAGCTGAAAGCATTATAGCGTTATATTTTTAGTAAATGGATTCATTTAACATCGTCAAACTTGTTTCACTCCTTTATTTTTT
>CAZOSQ010000530.1:0-1187 GCA_964582245.1 uncultured Bacteroidales bacterium
GAATATTAACTTGTAAAATCCCTCTTCTTTAACTTTAATGTTGTTGCTGCTACTATCCAATAACTCATTATTATAATACCAAGAATAAATTTCTCCCGATGAATCATAATTTTTAGGCGTTCCATCGATTTCCATTGAATCACCGGGACAAAAATCTAGGTCTTCCAGGTTTAAAATTGGTTGATTGATAACTTCAATTGTTTTTTCCGATTTATTTTTACATAAATTAGTATCCGTTATTTCCAGGATGAAACGAGTGGGTTTATCAATAACAAAGAGTGGATTTTCTTTGATACTGGAGAAATTTACTGTATCTGTCCACTTGAAACTTACTGGTGGTGGGTTTGAAGTGCCTTTCAAGGTAATTTCTTGTCCAACGCAGGCGGGAGAAGCGGTGGTTATATTCACGACAGGTAAGTTATTTACCTTGAGGGTCATCGTGTCCTTGGTAATGCATTCTGTTTGAATATCTTCAACAGAGACATGGTAGGAATTTTCCTTGTTGATTGTGAGGGTGTTAATAGTGTCTCCCCCCGGCTGCCATAAGTAAATGTAACTTGGTTCAGCCGGCACCTCGAGGGTTAAACTGTCTCCTTCACATATGGAGGTGTCTTTTAATTCGAAAATGGGACCGGCTTTAATAAAAATGGTATCCTTGATAGGTTCTTTACAAACCAGTTCACCTGCTTCATCAAGCCTACCAAGAACCAGCCTCACGACCCGGTTCCCTTGTTGCATGAATTTGTATGAAATATTTTGTCCCTCGATGACACTTCCTTCCCCGAAATCCCACTGGAAAAAATTGGCCTCCCCCGAGGTAGCGCTAAATTCCTTGGATATTCCCGGGCATATGGTATCAGCAGGAAGATTGATAATCCCCTCCAAGGATCCTACTTGGATCAAACTATCCTTTTCGATGGAAGAGGAACAATTGTTTTGATCTTGCACCTCGAGTCGTACACCATAATACCCGGGCCCGGGCAAAGAAAAATCCGGGGCAGGTAACGAAGATGCACCTATGGTTTCGCCAAGCTCATTAAAAACCACCCATTCACTCATCGTGATGGGTGAATTGCCTACAAGTTTAGTATTATCAAAATCTAAATCAATCAGGGCAGGAGGGCATTCAAAAATCGAATCGGATACGTTTAATGCAGGAACAATGGAATCCACGGTGATAGTGAAAA
>CAZOSQ010000530.1:1197-2229 GCA_964582245.1 uncultured Bacteroidales bacterium
CGGAGGTGGCTTTGCATGCACCCAACGAGTCTCCCGTGATTTCAAAGGAGGCAGAATAGATTCCTTGTGTATTTTGATCAACGAAAATAAAAGTGCCATCCGTGAGTCGGTAATTTTGGATATGTTCAGCAGTGTCATTTTCCCATTGCCAATGAAGGTTCCCGTATACTGGGGGAACTCCACCGGTCACAGAATATTTTTCAAGATCTATTTCAACTTCAGCCCTGCACCCGAAATGATTTACATCAAAAGTAAAAGATGGATCCAAGTATCTCAGGAATAGTATTATAGAATCTTGGCTCACGCAGCCAATATCGTCTGTGACAGTCAACGAGACATAGCTTCCTAATCCTTGCAGGTAAGGTGGGGGAGCGTCACTTTCATCAAAAGAATAAGAAAAAGAACCTTCGTTAATGATCTCTTTTTTACCGGCAAAATTCCAAAGACTTTCCACGATTGTTCCCGTGGATTGTGATCCATTTATAATATTTATTGTTCGTTTTGAAGGATCGTTTAAACACAACGCATTTTCATCCAGTGAAAATTGGGCAACAGTGCCGTAGGCATCAATAGTATCCAGTTGATTGGCCGAATCTATATTACACCCTTCGATATCATATCCCGAAAGCCGATACGTGATTGAACCGGGGGTAGTAAATGTGACTTTTGGATTTATACCCTCCACCTGTTGACCATCGCTAAAAATCCAATAAACACTGGAATCTTGGTTGAGCAAGGCCGGGTTGTCTACAGAAAATTCAATGGTAAGAGGGATACATCCTTGTAAGGTTGAGGCAGTGGAAGTAAAAGATTTCTGAGAAACGGATTTAATGATGGGTATGGCCAATTCATCAATATATGCATAATTGGTACCGCAATCAGCGTTGGGATCCTTGATAGATCACGATGGATCAACAGTGTTGGTATCATACAAGTAAGTTTCAACATAAATAGTATACGTTATAGCCCTATCGACAATAATTTTCGGGAACCATCTATTGGCTTGAAATATAGGAAAATCTAGTTCCCCGT
>CAZOSQ010000531.1:0-2221 GCA_964582245.1 uncultured Bacteroidales bacterium
GGCGTTACCAGTATAGGCTATAAATTGGGGAACAGCGGAACTTTATTATTTTCTGCAATTCAATTTATTATAGCAACAGCCCTGCTTATTTATCATTTTTCTGCCCGGGAACAAATGATTGCACTTCTTATATTTTTGCTGCTAATGCTCCCCGCTATTTACCAGCTTACAACCTGGTTTAATAAAGTAAAACAAAATATTTCTCATGCCAACTATGAAAACACCATGGCAATGAATGTAATCACTTCCACCAGCATGAATATTTTTTTCACAATATTGGTTATAAATAATTTTTTATCCTTGTTTTAATATGAGTAGAATAATATCCTTGGAGACAGCAGTTCCTGCCTACCAATCACCCCAGTCTTCCATACTGGAATTTATGCAGGAAGCTTATCATGATGAATTGGCATCAAGAAAACTTAGTTCACTTTTTCGATCCAGCGGAATAAACAGCCGTTATTCCGTGGTGCCTGATTTTGATAAATCCAGGCAAGATGCAGTAATGTTTGATGAGCTACATGAACTACCACAGGTAGAGACAAGAATGTCTGAATACAAAAATAATGCTCTTCCGCTGGCTATTGAGGCCATTGAGAAATCTCTCCAACAGGTTAGACATCATCTGCCAAACTTCCAGGTTACCCATTTAATCACTATTAGTTGCACAGGATTATATGCTCCCGGGCTCGATGCTGAAATCATCAGTTATTTAAAATTACCAAGGGATTTATTCCATACATCTGTTAATTTTTTAGGGTGCAATGCAGCTTTTCATGGCCTTAAAATAGCGGATATGATTGCACGGACAAATGAAGATGCCAAGGTGCTTTTGGTATGTGTTGAATTGTGTACTTTACATTTTCAACCTAAAAATAATCATGATAACTTATTATCAAACACTGTTTTTGGTGATGGCGCTGCATCAGCTATTATTACACCTGGAACTTATAGTGATAAACACAAATTAAAAGGCTTGGATATCAAAGGGTTTTTCTCTTTACTCCTGGATGAAGCAAAAGGTTTGATGGGATGGAATATTACTCCCGTGAATTTTGAAATGATATTAAATGCCAAAGTTCCCTTGTTTATCGGGGAAAAAATTGAAGAAATAGTTTCAAAAGCCGAGAAAAAATTAAATTTTGATGCGAAACAGGTAAATACTTGGGCTATTCATCCCGGTGGAAAAAAGATCCTTGACACATTGACCCAACAAGCTATCCTGCAACATGCCGATTTAACTTATTCTTACAAGATACTGCAGCAATTCGGGAACATGTCATCGTCCACGATCCTTTTCGTGCTAAAAGAAATTTTTGAAAATATGAATAAACATGAGGATCCGGTTTTTGCAATTGGGTTTGGACCAGGATTGAGTATAGAAACATCATTATTACATTATGCCTGTTAATATCAAAAACCGTTCGAAAAAAAAAGAAATTATAGATTCGCCAGGCTTACCCGGGGAATTAATTGAAAAAAATTTGCAGGAACTAGATATGCTCAATTCTACCCTTGGAGGATATTCGGCTACAATTTTTGGTTTAAAGCATCTTGTTAAAGATAGAAACAGGACATATAATATTGTTGATATAGGCTGTGGAAGTGGTGGTACATTAAAGTACATCGCCAATTGGGCAAGGAAAAAAGGCTATCAAGTAAATTTACTAGGTACAGATAATAATCCTGGTGCGATTAATTACTTGGAGCAAAATTGTAAAGATTACCCCGAAATAGGAAGCCTGGTTTGTGACTACCGGGATTTGTTTGCAATAATTAAAAAACCGGATATTATTCTTTCATCACTATTTTGCCATCATTTGTCCAACGATGAATTAATTAACTTTTTTCGTGAATCCTGGCAAAATTCCAACCTAGGTTTTATTGTCAATGACCTTCAACGGAATCTTTTGGCATATTATCTCACCTACGGGCTCACGAGGTTTTTCAATGGTTCGGAATTAGCCAAGCATGATGGCCCGATTTCGGTTTCTAGAGGATTTAAAGAGGAAGAATTAAAAAAAATATTGGAGAAAAGTAAAGTAAATAATTATATCATTCGCAGAACATGGGCTTTTCGTTTTTTAATCATAGCAAGTTCCATAACTGGATTCTGAATTTTTAATTATGAATAATACCACGAAAAAAATAGACGTGCTTATTGTTGGGGCAGGTCCTTCGGGGTTAATGTTGGCCTGCCAGCTAGTAAAACATGGTATCT
>CAZOSQ010000532.1:0-2208 GCA_964582245.1 uncultured Bacteroidales bacterium
TAGTGTCCGTCCAAAAACAACCTATTTTTTCCATATAAACTTTTCAGAAAATACTCGCCCCTTAGTATAGGGAGATTTTAATATCTAATGTTCGACCTTGTTTTTAATATATAAAAAAAATAAATATAGTATTAAATAATTTTTTTTAATTTATTCCATAGCAGAGCTAGGGAATAACCTTATAGTGACTATTTTTTTAAATAACTAACTATTTATTTAAGCATTAAAGTTGCATATTTAATTGCATTATATGCTGAAACTGAAGCTGCAATAAATGCATTAAAACCTTTATAACCTTTCCATCTAACGCTAAATAACCCTAAGTTTCTCTTTAGATAGGAAAAGCAAGACTCTACTCCTGCACGAAATTTCCTTAACTCATTGAAAACTTTATTACTTGAACACATCTCATCCTTTTTCATATTGCATTTTTTTGAAAAACATACATCCTCGACACCAAGATCTTTAGCCATTAATACATTATTTTTGGAAGCAAATCCTCCATCAAAAGTTATTTTTTTAGGAACTTTTTCTGTGTTTTCAATGATATCTTCTAACATCTCTTTAAGGATGGTGGAATCAGATGGATTACCGTCTTTACAAAAAGCACTTAAGATCATTCCTCCTTTTCCCTCAGAAAGGAAGAGCTTGTGACCTATGACAATATCTCGTTTACCTTTTACTAAAAGATCCACGCTAGGATCATGTAATGATAAAACCTTTTCATTAGGCGAAAGTTTTTTTTCTTCAACTACTCTTTCATAAGCTTGAGTTACAATATATTGTCCCCACTTTATAACATGTTTTAATTGGTTAATTATTCTAAATAAAGTAATGTTAGGGGCACGAGATAAGTGCTTGTTTTCACCACCTCTTGACTCAAGGAACTGCATTACCGTTTCTTGAAAATCCACAGCAAACTCATAAATATTTGCATGTGTTCCAATGATTAATTGATGTATTACATCCTTTCTTTTATCTCCCTTAGATTGATTAGCAATTAAAAGTTTATTTTTAGATTTTTTCTCAGAGAATGGTTCTTTAGAAATATTTATTCCTGATAATTCTTCAAAATTTCTAACAAGTCTAATAATACAAGAATTTACATCATGCATAAGTTTCCAGTCCGTAGGAAAGTGAACATAAGCTGAAACAAAAGTAGAATCGCCACGAACAACCTCAGGAAACTCTAATCCTTTTTCTATTGCTTCTTTAAGAAAAATCCAGGATAAACCCATCCATGTTTCTGAACTTATTTTAGAAATACGGTTATGAAGTGCTGACTTTGACACTTTAGCTCCAGGATCAATTCTTGAAAAAGCTTCTACAGATTTAGAGTCATGAATAGCTAGAAATAAATCTTTATATGTGTAGTTTCTTAGTATCATCAAATAGGCTAGCCTTAAATATGTTTCAGATCCAATGCTTTTCCTTCCATTCCCATTATTTTTCCAACCAAAATCTTCATCAAGCCATTCACAAATCCTCTCTGAATAATTATCAAGAACCTTCGAAATTATCTTCAACTCAGGAAATGCGTCAGAAATAGGTTGTACAAATATATTGGTTTGTGATACTGTTTTTAGTGGCATAGTTTCTCCTTAATCTTTTTTAATAATATATTTTTACCACGAAAAAAGGTAGAAATCAAGAGGGAACTATGCTTTTTTTTATTATAAAATCAATGTCTTATTTGTTTTTGGATGGACACTCTATAGTCCTGTATGCTTTGCATATTCCGGGTCATCTATCATTTCTGCTCCAATAGGATTCAAGGCAACATAGGCCATGGTTTGCTTAAGTTTTTCATATCCTTTGCTGGTATCGATGGGGATTAGTTTAAAGCGACCTTCCCAAAAATGGCCGGTAACATTATCTTCGTTATTTGCTTTTTTGGCAATATATTCTTTTAATGCTTTCATAAACCAGCTGATGTCATTGAGTCTTTCTTTATACTTTTCTACCATTTTATTAAGTTCTTTATTGTTTTTAAGCATATCATTTTTTTCTTTTTCCGTAGATTCTAAAAATTCTTTACCTAGCTCTGTTCCTTGGTAAATAGAATGCCACCTTTTAATAATTTCTTCCAAAAAACACAGTGCCATGCACTACGACGGATTAGGAACTTAGACTAACCCTTCTTTTTTTTATGCCCAATCCCACACCCTATAATTCTTCTTTCTCCTTATTCATTTCCATGCTAAAATA
>CAZOSQ010000533.1:0-2194 GCA_964582245.1 uncultured Bacteroidales bacterium
TCCGGGTAGTTGAGTACTTTTAAGGTGCCCGGCTCGCGTTGCAGTTGTTTGTTGAGTTTTGCCAGCGCCTTGCGGTCCAGTTCCTGCTGTAAAATGGTAATCTCTTCCAGCGGCACATCGGGTGTGAGTTCCTCCTGCAACCCGTAAATTTCAATAAACTGCCGGTTCAGCTCTTCTTCGTTTTGGTGCAGTTGGAAAAACTGTTTGGTCCAGTATTCTTTATAATTTTTATAAGCTTCTCCAAGCTTCATATTCCCTGCTCCCGACTCTTGTTTTTGATTTTCAGTTTTCGGTTTCCCAACTTTAAGCAGTCCATTAATTTCAAAATCCCAGGATGTTTCTTTCGAATCCCAGTCAATTTTTGAAATATCTCTATTTTTATATACAATTTTATTTATGAGGTTGTTGGTGTGTTTTTTTAATGGAATTTTTCCTATTGAACCAGGGTTAAAATGAAAAGTTGGACATAAAATTTCTGTATATTTTTGAAAAACATTGGTATTTAAAAAACCAAGAATTACTTCTAAATCTTTATCATTTTTGGGGTAGGCACCAACTCCAACGCCGTCAGATATTGCACCTGCTTTTTGTAATCTTGCTGTAAATTTACCCGAACCAATATCTCCCCATGTTACCGATTGCTTAAAAAAATATTGCGTGTTAAATATTCTTCTGGACCAATGTGTTGTATTTGGATCAGTTGGATTATTTACAACCGCCTCTTTTATTTCTTCTCCATTTTTATACCAGTTTATAACGTTTAACAGATTACCGTACCATTTCCTTATTCCGCCACCTTTGTTGTAAGGAAACCATTTTTTATTTGAATTGAGTGCATCTGTTGATGAACTACAATTCTTTTTAAAGGAATCATTCTTAATTTCAGACCAGAGTCTAATGAATCGTGTATTATTAGACGAAGACATTCCCGTTTTAATGTCTGCATGTAAACTTATCTTATCAAATTTTGTAAAAGAATTAAAAAAAAATTTACTTAACCAATACCCAATCGGGTTACCCGGAATTTTCTGAAAATCGGTTTGGCTGGCGGTGTAAAACCAGCCGCAGTCGGGGTTTTGGATGGCTTCGAGGGTTTTGGGCGCCTGGTTCTGGGCACCCCGAAAATCACTTAATCGAATGTAACTCCCTTTTGAATCAGGAATAAAGTCTTTTCTCAATGTAAAAGTACAAATGGGAACTGTAGCCCCATCAAATCCTGAATATTCAAGTTGTATGAGATTATTTATAAAGTGCTGTTCAATAATCCTTTTTCGCAGTTTCTCATAACTGCTTATGAACATCCAGACAAAAGGGGTCATGTATCCGGTCAAACCTTCATCTTTTACAAACTCAAGGCATCGGATAACAAATGTTGCAAACAAGTCAGATTTAGTATCATTGAAGTTTTTTTCAACATATTTTTTCAATTCAGGTAACATGGACGAACCGCTCATGTAAGGCGGGTTGGTTACCACCACATCGTATTGCCGCGCCAGCATTTCTGCCTGTTTTTTTAGTTGCAGGTTGGTTTCGCCAAACAGCGTGGTGGAATCCACTTTAATTTTATTCACATACTCTTTATCCACCTGAATAAGCGAGCCCAGCACTTTGGCATTTTCAAACAGCGGGTCGTTCTCCACATTCCGGTACGCCACAATATTGGGCATTACCGGTTTTTTCAGGAAACGGCGGTAGTATTGCCGTCCCTTCATCATCAGTGCAAACCTGGCAAGCTGGGCGGCGCGTTCATCAATTTCGGCACCAAACAGGTTTTTGGTAATTATCAGCGCTGGTATTTCGCTGGGGTTGTAGCCTTCTTCCTCGTACATTTTGTAATACACATCAAACGCATAGGTTAAAATGTGCCCGGAACCGCCACACGGGTCGAAAAAGGTTATCTCCTCCGGCGATTTGGCTTCACGTTTGGGCAACACACTTTCGTTTTCCGGTTGAATGTAAAATTCGAGACTGTCGGTGAGCCGCGTGTTGGGGCGCATCTCTTTCCACAGTTGTCCCAGAGTATTGTCCACCATGTAGCGCACAATCCAGTGCGGGGTAAACAACTGGGTTACCGGGGCAATTTCGTGCGCCTGGTATTTCTTTTTGGCGTTTATCAGCCGGTCTTTCTCCTCCGAGATGTAAAACTGGTAGAGCCAGCCCAGCACTTCCACCTGCTGGCAGTCATCGGCGGGCA
>CAZOSQ010000534.1:0-2188 GCA_964582245.1 uncultured Bacteroidales bacterium
CAACAATACCAAAAACATCATCTTCAACTTTTAAAGGAACTATAAGAAGGCAACCCGGGTTTGAATCTCCTAAACCAGATTCTATCTCTATATAATCTTGCGGTAGATTAGTCAAGTAAATAGTTTCTTTTTCAAGTGCACATGTTCCTAAAAGGCCTTCCCCCACCAATACCCTTTTTTGAATATACTTTCTCCTGTCATAGGCTATTGATGCTAACATTTCAAGATGCTGATCTGATTTATCCTCATCATTATATATGAATATTCCACCTTGGTTGGCTTTCAAATATTTTACCAGGTTTGAGATTATATCATAAGCCAATTCTTCAATATCTTTCGAACTATGTCTTAATATATCAGAAAATTTCGTAAGACCTGTGTTTATCCAATTTCTTTGCTCATCTTCCAGTTTCCGTTTTTCCTCCTCTTCCGCATTTTTAACAAAATTGCCCCTCATTTCAAGCAGCGAATTTCCAAACTCATCATCATCACCATACACAATGTATTCTGTTTCAAATTCACCCTTCCCGATATCATTAATGAAATGAACTGAATTTCTTAACCTATCCACAATTTTATTGGTTTGTGAATTTATTGTACCAGTTTCATCTTTACATTCATCAAGAAGAATTTTTTTTGAAAAGATTTTACCCGTACTAATCATCTGTAAAGAAAGATAGAGCTTGTTTAAAGGAATAAATATTCTATTTCTTATCATGTAAAAATACATGAAAATAATTCCCAAAATAAGTACAACAAGAAATCCTTGGATAAATATAAGCCTATTATAACTTTTTCTTGATTCGGTTAAAAATTTTTGCTGTAAACGAGCATTAACATCTTGGATACGCATTGACTGTAACAATAAATATTCCACTCCACTTACCAATTTAGAATTTGAAAGAGCAGGCAATCCATTTTGTCCCGTAATCTCGTTGGTGAAAAAAGATTCCTTATTTTTATGACCAGGGTTAGTCAATATTACCTTCAAGTTTGCCATATTGATCTTATTATAAAAAAACAAGGAATCCACCAGTACATCATGTTTTTTCAAAGCAGGAAGATCAAATTCTTTATTATTGAGAATATAAACACCCCCGCGTTTTAATAAATAAATCTTTTCTGAAAGATTATTAGATGTACCGCGAATATTTCTTTCGTTCCAAGAATCATCTTCTACAACCTGCTTGTATAATTGATTGAGTTGATCACTATAATTTTGGATAGAATAGATAACCTGCAAATATTTTTCATTTTCCCCGATTTGGAGTCGAAGTGTATTTGTAATTAAAACCCCCAGGACAAGCATAAATACAATCATTATGCCCAACACGATTGTTTTAATATAAAGTGAGATATCTCGGAATATTTTCATATCGATCATTGCTAAACTTAAAATTAAAAAAAATACGCGAAATATCGCTATTATTAGGAATTGTATTTATTGAATTTATACGTTGTGAAAAAGAAAGGTTATAAATTTCATTAAAATATTTACAAATTCCTATTTTGCCTTTATAACACTGGATTGTAAATTAGAAATACTCCTCGTTTTGATACCGTGAAAATAATTTAATAAAAACTAACTCGTTTAAATATCAATCATTAAGTGATTATAACACCCTTGTTTTCAATGATCTTGAACCAGAAGATGTATAAAATCACAAAATAAGAATTCAATCAATTTGAATTTCGTAAAAAAACATTGAGATTTTGAAATAGCAGTACCCGGATTAAAAATAGGTTAAAATCATGGTAAAAATTTTATCCCTTATTCCTTGTACAAATCTATTAAACCAGGGGGAGCAACAATTTGGATGACTTTTTTTTCTTTATTTATTTTTTTTATAATATCCTGGTGGATGGGGATCAATATTTCTTCATTTTCTTGGCTTGAGATAACTAAGAGCGGGTTTTTTTTATTATTTTCTATGGCTTTGACCTTTCCTAAATCACCTTGATTTAAATCAATTACAAAATATCCCCGTAAATTAGGCAGGGAAAATTCTTCATTCCCTTTTACCATGGTATTATACACGTAAACTATATTACCGGTTAATTCTTTGGCTTTTTCCTCGTTATTAACATTTTCAAATTGTACAACAAGAGTTTTTTCATCCCTGGCAAAATATTCTAAAATAAAAAATGGAACTGGAGTTTCATTTATATCTATGAAAACCAGTTCCAT
>CAZOSQ010000535.1:0-2186 GCA_964582245.1 uncultured Bacteroidales bacterium
ATGCTTTAAATCCGGTTCGTTTCAATAAAAATTCCGTATCGCCTGAAATAATCACAAATGTTTTGGCTTTCGTTACCATTTATATGATGATTTTTGTAATAGGTGTAGGTGTTATGTCATTTCTTGGTTATAATATGGAAACCTCCTTTGGCTCGGTAGCTGCTACTCTTGGTAATATAGGACCTGGAATAGGTGAAGTGGGACCTATAGATAATTTTGCCCATGTGCCTGCATTTGGGAAATGGTTCCTTTCTTTCTTAATGTTAATCGGCAGACTGGAGCTTTTTACGGTTTTAATTCTTTTTAACCCTGATTACTGGAGCAAATAAGTTATCTTTTATCTTATTTATTTAAAAATTGTCTTTGGGTAGTAAAACTCAATCCCACATCATAGCGAAGCAAACGGTTAATGTGAAAAACAAACCATTACCCGACGGGGAAATTAATTCTAAAAATATTTTTGGATCATCATTGACACGGTTAGAAATAAACTTCGGCAAATATGTGATCTTCTTTGATACCTTTAGCTTTTAGTATGTTATAAGCCTCGTAAATCATTTTATGGTTTCCACAAAGAAAACAAAGTGTACCGGGCTCTAAATAATGCTTCACTAAATAATCAGTAACTCTTCCATGAAAATGCCCGGATTTTGATCTCGTGGTGCAAGAAATATACCTGTCGGGATCATAAAAAGATTTTTCATAAGCTTCCGAACCGTATCGAATACCATGCAATAGCTTATAATCCAGTGTTGGATATGTGGAAATAAATGAATGAAAAGGTGAAATACCTGTCCCGGTAGCTATGAAGAAAAATTTCTTAGACATGTTGTTTTTATTAATGACAAAATAGCCATAGGGGCCATCAAGGTGAAGCATGGTACCAGGTTCTACTTTCTTCAATAAAGGGGATACTATTCCGTCATCTACTTCTTTTACCAATACATCAAGATAATTGTCCCTGGGAGAGCTATATATGGAATATGCCCTGGATTCCTTTACTCCTTTTATTCCAAGATTAATATATTGGCCGGGAATAAAATCAAGTCCATTTTTATTCATTCTTAATATATACGCAGATTCAGTTAGTTTTCGAATTTCTTGAACTGTCGTATCTAAACCTGTTACAATTTCTTTAATATAGTTGGCCATTTTTTAAAACTTAAGTATGAGGCATATCTTTTGCATTTTTTGCCCGGGATGATAAAAAAACGTTATTTAATTACAGCTCATTTTTCATTATGTCGAACATTCAGTTCCTTGGACTATTTTACAATCTCCTCCTCTTGCACAAATATAACAAACTTCATTTTCCAAGGGTTTGCCTTCAGCAAAATCTTGGATATTCTGCAAGGTGATTTCTGCAATATTATCCAATGCTTCTTTCGTGAAGAAACCTTGATGCGAGGTGATTAACACGTTATTAAATGATAATAACCTAGCGAGGATATCATCTGTTATCACTTGATTTGACAGATCTTCAAAGAAATATTCATTTTCCTCTTCGTAAACATCCAATCCTGCTGAACTAATTTTACCTGTTTTAAGTCCTTGAACCAGGTCGGATGTTTTTATTAATTTTCCGCGGCCAGTATTAATAAGCATCACACCATCTTTCATTTTAGAGATGGCATCTTCATCAATCATGTACTCAGTTTCTTTTGTTAGAGGGCAGTTGAGGGAAATCACATCAGATTGCTCAAATATTTCATTCAAGCTCACGTATTTACTTTTTGTTTCCTTGGCAAATTGTTCATCAGGATAGATATCATAAACCAGCACTTCCATACCGAACCCCTTTAAAATACCGGCTAGGGTTTTACCAATTTTTCCAGTACCGATAATCCCAGCTTTTTTACCTTTCATATCAAATCCCATTAAACCTGTTAGGGCAAAATTAGCATCCCTTGTTCGATAATAAGCACGGTGTATTTTTCTATTGAGGGATAGCATTAAGGCAACGGTATGTTCTGCAACAGCGTGTGGTGAATAAGCGGGTACCCTAACCACCTTTATTTTTCCTTGTGCATTTTTAAAATCTACGTTATTATAACCCGCGGAACGAAGGGCTATTAATTGTACTCCATTTTCATGCAAGCCATTGATAACTTCTCCTGTAATAATATCATTAACGAAAACGCAAACTGCGTCAAATCCTTTTGTCAAGGAAATGGTATCCGGGTTTA
>CAZOSQ010000536.1:0-2169 GCA_964582245.1 uncultured Bacteroidales bacterium
TCCATTTCTCTCGTGTCTTTATCGAAGTTTCAAAGATAATTATTTCTGCCTTTTTGCCGGTAAAACTTATCAACATCGTATCGATTTATTTTTTAAATTGAAGCCCGTTTCTAAATCAATCGCTTAATTTGGGAAAAGAATATTTTTATGAAAAAAATCCTAACAGCACTTATAGTTATTTTGGCAGGAGTACTTTCAGCGGCCGGCCAGTACAAAACGTTACACGATTTTACAGCCCGTACAATTGACGGTGAAATTTTTAATTTTTCAGAATTAGAAGGAAAAAAAGTACTGATTGTAAACACTGCCACTGAATGTGCTTTAACACCGCAATTCAAAAAGCTGCAGGAGTTGTATGAAGAATACGGTGGCGATGATTTTGAAATTGTGGCCTTCCCGAGCAACGATTTTGGAAGCCAGGAACCGGGAGATAATGCACGCATCAAAGAGTTCTGCACAAAAAAATATGGAGTCAGTTTTTTGATGATGGAGAAAATCCAAATAAAAGACAATCCGCACCCCATTTACCAATGGCTGATGAGCAGCGAAGAAAACGGAACCGTCGACGGCAGGGTCATCTGGAATTTTCAGAAATTTTTAATCGATGAGAACGGCATGGTGGTCGATTTTGTTTCGCCCGTTACAGGCGCTTATAACCGAAGAATAATTGAGTGGCTGCAGGAAGATTTTTGATTATGAGTCTATTACTTCAAATAATTTACCATAACCAATTTATTTTTGCAAGTGCCAATGCAAACCAAATTAAATAAAATCTCTCAATAGTACTTTCCAAAACGGAATAATACGAATGATTTTAGAATCAAGCGTGAGTTCTTCGGAATGATTATAGGTGAGAATAGTTCCATTACTTAGGTTTTGCTCTTCCATAGCTTTCAATAGTGATTTTACTTCGCGATCACGTGTTTCATTATTTTCGATAGAATAAGCCACTTGAATTAAAAACCAATCTTCATTTGCATTTACATAAAAATCGACTTCTTTATTATTTTTTGTTTTATAATAGAACACTTCTTCATATTTTTTAATTAGGAATATAAAAACCAAATTCTCAAATAACCTGGATTTATCAGGTGAAACCCGATTTAGAAATATAAAAGAATTATCAGCAAAATAGGTTTTCCTTTTTGACTCGCGGTGAAGAAAAGACTCTCGAAATGGATAAATATTGTTTGTCAGAAAAGGTTCATGAAGAATATTAAAATATTCTGTTACAGTTGGAATACTTGTTTTGTGTAGCGCCATTATTTTTTTTGCAAGACTTGAAATTGAGAACTCCTTTGTCAAGTTTTCCGCAATTTTACTTACAACAAGCTTTAAGAGATAATCATCTTTGCCATACTTCGCAACTAAATCTTTATAAAACAATAAATTATAAATATTTTTTGCAATAGTTCTTTTATCTTCAGATTCTGCTTTTATCACTTCCGGGAATCCACCATAAGTTAAATACTCTTCAAATGCATTAAGTATAGATGGTTGATTCACAATGACATCTTTAGACTGAAACTTAATTCTCTTTAATTGCAAAAACTCATTAAATGAAAATGGGTAAATATTTATTTCGATGCTTCTTCCTTTTAAGTAAGTAGCAATTTCACGGCTAATCATATTCGCATTGCTTCCTGTAACATATATTTTATACCCTTGAACATTTAACCTTTTCAGATAAAAGTGCCAATTATTAAGGTTTTGAATCTCGTCAAAAAACAGAATTGGTTTTTTATCCGGAAATAAAATCTTATAGGAGTCGAGAATTACATCGTAATCGGATAATGAATTTAATGCTATAAGCCGCTCATCTTCAAAATCTAAAAATAAAATAAGTTCAGAATCAAATGATTGCGCAATTTCGTAAAGAGTATAGGTTTTCCCACAGCGTCTAATCCCTGTTAAAACAGTTATATTATCAGTTTCAACGATGTGAATTTTCCGGTGAACCAATTTTTTATTTAAAATAAGTTCCTGATTCTCCAAGAGTATTCTTTTCAGAATTTCGTCCATAATATTAAGTATTAGTTTATAAAATTAGCAAATTTCATAAAACAGCACTTAATAAAATGAATTATTTCAGCGCATCTTTGTATCTTTTTAAAGCCCTTTCCCTGGCTTCCTTGTGTTCCACCACCGGCTCCGGGTATCTTTTCATTC
>CAZOSQ010000537.1:0-2164 GCA_964582245.1 uncultured Bacteroidales bacterium
TCTTGAATATTATTATCGACATGATGATGGTACATTTAGAAATGAAAATGGTGCACATGGCATAGATACGACTATGATAAATGATTTAATAAGAACAAATAAGCTTGAAAAATATTTTGATAGGTTAAAATAGCTACAGTTTGCTAACAATATAGAATTTTGTAAATGGATTGCAAATTTGTGTTATGACAAAGAAAATCCATTAATAATAACTTCAGATACTGACATGACGCGCCACAATGAAATATGTAGCGATATAATAATAAGGAATAATTCAACCTTAACTGTTTCTGCAATCATAACACTTTCCAAGCTGGGTACAATAACAATTGAAAATGGTTCCAGCCTGATTATTGACGGAGGAAATCTCAAGAATGGTAACATAATAGTATTAAATGGCGGGAATTTATCAGTGATAAATGATGGAGTCATAAATCTATTCTCTGGTGATGAGGTTCAATCAGAACTTGGAGCAACAATGAATATTGATAATGGTAGTATTGATTTAATTAATTAGTCTGTCCATAATGTCCGATATCTGCGTTGCTGCAAAAATTTTAAATCCTCATATACGCTAGTGTCATGTCAACTTGATAATGTCTGTTTTATTTCATAACTTGCCATCAAAAACGATGGTTCGATACAAAGTGACTTTATCCCAGGAAGAATACGAAGTCTGTAAAGGAGTGTTAAGCAAAGGAAAACATACCTCACAGCAATATCGGAATGCATGTATATTAATGAATTCCGATGAAGGGCCACATGGGCAGAAATTATCTAACGAGCAAATTGCACAGGTTTTACAAATAAATTCCAAGACCGTTGAGCGCGTGAAACAGCGTTTTGTGGAAGAAGGCTTTGATGCGTGTTTAGATCGCAAGCCCTATCCCAACAAGGGCCCCAAGAAGGCAGATGGTGATTTTGAGGCTCATTTGATTGCATTAAGCTGTAGTGAAGCTCCGGAAGGATATGCGCGCTGGTCCTTGCGGATGCTAGCAGATAAAATGGTTGAACTGGAATATATTGATAGCATTTCTCATGAAACTGTTCGTCAGGTGCTAAAAAAAACGAAATCAAACCGTGGCGGGTCAAAGGGTGGGTAATTCCACCTTTGGCAAATAGCGACTTTGTAGCTCATATGGAATCAGTACTGGATGTATATAAAACCCCTTATAATCGACTATACCCCGTTGTGTGTATGGATGAATCGCCGAAGCAATTGATTAAACAGACCCGTATTCCTATTGCAAGAAAACCGGGGCAAGATGCAAAAGAGGATTACGAATACTCCAGGGAGGGAGTGGCCAATATATTCATGGCCAATGAACCCCTGAAAGGGAAACGGTATATTCGAATCAAAAAAAGTAAAACAAAGAAGGATTGGGCATATTTTATCCGTTACATTGCAGATCAGCTTTATCCCAAAGCGAAGAAGATATTGTTGGTAATGGATAACTTGAATACCCATAAGCCCTCAGCGCTGTATGAGACCTTTCCACCAGCAGAAGCCAAGCGAATCTGGGATAGGTTTGTGTTCATTTATACTCCCAAACATGGCAGTTGGTTAAATATGGCTGAAATAGAACTAAATGTATTGATGGGTCAATGTTTAAAGCGTAGAATAGACAATATGATTACGCTGAGAAAAGAGGTGAAAGCCTGGGAAAATGACCGTAACAATAAGAAAGCAAAGATAAACTGGCAATTTAAAACCGATGATGCACGGATAAAACTGAATAGACTTTATCCGACAATATCATCTTGACATGACACTAGTTCCCTTGGATTAACCAGTCACTCTTGGTATGAAGGATATATCTCAACCCTTTATCAAGGATCAGATGCTCGATTTAAAACAAATGTAACAACAATGGATAACGTGTTATTAAATTTAATGAAAGTGAGATCCGTTACTTATGATCTTTCCGATTATTTTTTCCAAAATAGCTTTAATGGCTTATCACCTCAGAATTTTCACCACACTAAAAACAGAAAAGGGTTTGTGGCTCAAGAACTTTTATTAATTTTTCCAGAACTAGTAAAATATGACAGTATTAACGATATTTATTCTGTTAATTACCTTGAATTCATCCCAATTATTTTAGCCGGCATACAGGAACAACAAACACAAATCGAAACGCTCCAATCCGTCATTACAGCCCAG
>CAZOSQ010000538.1:0-2159 GCA_964582245.1 uncultured Bacteroidales bacterium
AATGAAAGTAAAAGTAATGAAAAAAAGTAAAAATAAGGTGCAACCTTTTTCCTTTCCAGAGTCTGTTTTTTAAAATGCACCACAAATGGAACTAATAACAACTATTTTCACACGTTTAAAAAATCCTCATCGGGAAATTTACTGGTATACAAAGATTTTTTATAATTTTGACAGCAGTAATTTTAAGTATTTATGCATTATTTAAAAAGAATTTTTCTGCTTTGTTTTGGATTGTTTACATTTTTGCCACAAGCATACCCGCAATGCAGCAGTGATTTTGGTTATGAAATAGATTCCGTTTTTAACGTACAATTTATTGATTCATCACAAAGTATAGATACCATTCCTTTCTCGGGTTATTGGAGTTGGCAAATTGCTGACTTGGAAACTTCTTCTCTCCAAAACCCGTTTTTCCGGTTCCCTGATACAGGCACTTTTGATGTCTGTTTAAAAATAATCAGCCTTGATAGCATGTGCATAGATTCCATTTGCAAAACAATTGAAATAAAAAGGCCACCTTGTAACGCGAAATTCTCTTATCAAACAGAAAATGTTTACACGGTGCATTTTCATGATTCTTCCTCGGAAAACATCACTTACAGAAGATGGGACTTCGGGGATTGGTTTTATTCAGAAGAGACAAATCCAACGCATAAATACCAGGATAAAGCGAAATATGTTGTTCGTTTAGATGTGGCAAATGAAGATTCTACTTGCATGGACACTTATAACGATACGGTTATAATATTGGATACAGCAAGTTGTCATGCCAGTTTCTCTTATTTCCAGCATGATGATACTACTTTTCAATTTATCCAGTCTTCCAATGGTTCATTTGATTCCGTTACCTGGGATTTTGGTGATGGAAAGACATCAACAGGAGATTCGATTATTCACATTTACAAGAAACCTGGTAATTACCAGGTATGCCTGTTTGTCAAAAATTCCCTTGACACAACATATTGTAATGATACTCTTTGTCAAATTATTGTATTAGAAGAATATATTAACCTGAGTGGCCATGTTTACGCTGGGAATAATTACCTGGAAAGAGGAAAAATATACCTATATGCTGTTGTAGAAGAGAAATTTTACCTGTCTGATTCCACGGATGTGGCGGACGGGGACTTTTCCCTAAATATAAAAAAGAATGGGCAATATATATTAAAATGCATACCAGGTGAAGAATACGAATTATATCCTCCTACTTATTATCCTGAAGCCTTGCTGGCTGAAAGTGCTCACGTGTTTAACCTGGATAAAAATACAGGCGGTATTGATTTGTACTTGCTCGAACAAAATGAAACCACCACCATAAATACAAGCGCTTATAATCATACTTTGCATGTTTTCCCTAACCCGGCTAGGGATAAAGTTAGTGTAGATTTCCCACCCAACACTGTTAATATAAAGTTGTTTAACATTCAGGGTTTACCAATTTTAACCCAATCCTTAAACGGGGAAAATAACATTCTTTTGAATTTAAAGAATATCAAACCAGGAATTTATTTTGTTCGTATTCAAACTTCAGGTATGGTTATATCAGAAAAACTTTTAGTGAAATAAATTAGCGTTAATACCAATAATCATTAAAGTATTCTTACAAGAAGTAAGGTTAATCATTTACCTGATTAAATGTTCACAGTGTTAATTAAAATTTGCGTAAATCAAGGATTGTAATGATATAGATTCGTTTTTTTATATTTTTGGGCAATTAATAGGAGAGGGGTTTCGGCACTTATCATTGTAGTGGCACTGTTTTGTTTGACTGGTGTTCCGCTGGAATTGTCATAATCATTTCAGGCTTCCAGTTTAATAGTTTTCTTCAGGGCGTGTTGGTATTCTGCCCAAGATTCGCAACAGGAGTGGGTTTGATGGAATACTCTACTTTTGTCACCCTTGAGCAGTTTCCTGCTTCGACAAGGGCATATAAAAGTACCTGATGTTACTTCCATGTTTGGTGGGTTGGTAATCTCGTTATTCAAACATGATGATCCATACAACCGACTTTATAGAAAGACACTAATTAATACGAAGAAAAAAATAGTGTGGAATATTAGTTGAGGCGGACCAGTGAAATGTGACTCATATTCAAACATTCGTGAAACCTATTCAAATATTATCATTTCAGCCAGTTGCAGAAAATATTCAGTTGACCA
>CAZOSQ010000539.1:0-2134 GCA_964582245.1 uncultured Bacteroidales bacterium
TTTATTTCATGATTTAAAAGCAGATAATATAGGTTATAAACAGTTTAACCGTTGGGCTCTTGCTGCAGCAGAAGGGCCTATTTTGCAGGAAATGACCGCACCTATAAACTACCTATCCAGGCCATGTTCCGTGAGTGATATAGTTAATTTAATAACCATCACCTCGAACCAGGCACAATAAAATCTTGATCATTTATATATCCTTTTAATTAAATAAATAAATTTTAAAAAAAATGGCAGAATCATTAGAGGCATATGCGCTAAGAAAAAGTCCGACAAAAAAAACGGGAACTCTTAAAAGAGTTGGTATAGTTGGATGCGGTGATGCTGGACAGGAAATCGCCCGGATTATTTGTCAAGCCGGTATTGAAGTCACATTTGTTGATGTAAGCAAGGAAAGAAATAAAGAAATAATTAGCAACATTGAAAAACAAATTGATAACATAATCAATAAATGGGGACTCACCAATAGTGATAAGAGGGCTATATTGACAAGAATCACCGGGTCAACAGATTATGCTGATTTGAAAAACTGTGATTTGATTATAGAATCAGTTAATAGTCGAGTGAAAGGTAATAACCTGGATTTAAGAAGAGATGTATTTAAAGAAATAGAAAAACATGTTTCAGAAACTACGGTAATCACCTCCAATAATTCTACCCTTACAATTTCTGACATTACCACGGAAATGAAGCATCCCGAGCGTGCCATCGGTTTACATTTTGTTAACCCGGGAAAAGATAGTCGAATTGTAGAAGTTTTAAAAGGGCTTGAAACCAATGAAGAAACATATAATTTAACCGTCAAGTTTGCTACATTGATAGGAAAAAAAGTTATTGATGTAAATGAATCTCCCGGTGCAATAAGTACAAGATTAATTGTAACATTAATCAATGAAGCATGTGAAACACTCATGGAGGGAGTTGCTACTGTTGAATGTGTTGATTCTACAATGAAACTTGGATTCGGATTACAATTTGGGCCTTTTGAAATGGCAGATAGAATTGGACTTGATAAGTTATTGATATGGATGGATAACTTGTACCAAGAACATGGATTACACAAATTTAAAGCTTCTCCAATCATCAGGAGACTAGTGAGAGCTAATTTCTTGGGAAGAAGAACTCAAAAAGGATTTTACACCTATGATAATGATGGAAATTTAATGTGCCAAACCATAAAAATACCAGATTTTAAATAAAATAAATAAATAATGAAAATTATAGTTTTAAATTGCGGAAGTTCTTCTATCAAGTACCAACTTTTTGATATGTCTACCAAGGAAGTGTATGCCAAGGGAGTTGTCGAAAAAATTGGTTTACTAGGATCTTTTGTTAAACATCAAAAGCAAAATGGAGAAAAAGTTGTTTTTGAAGGGGAAATTATAGACCATCAAGCTGCCATAGAATACTTGCTGGGAATTTTAACCAGTGAAAAACATGGTTCTTTAAAAAGTTTTGACGAAATAGATGCTGTTGGACATCGTGTTGTACATGGTGGAGATAAATTTAGTGGGAGTGTTTACCTTAACCATGAGGTAATCAATCAATTAGAAGTGAGTTCGGATTTAGCTCCCTTGCATAATCCCCCAAATTTAAAGGGAATTTATGCCATGAAGGAATTATTACCCAACGTACCCCAGGTAGGTGCATTTGATACAGCCTTCCATCAAACTATGCCCCCGCATGCCTATATGTATGCAATACCTTATTCATTGTATAAAAAATATGCCATAAGAAGATATGGTTTTCATGGAACTAGCCACAAGTATGTTTCACATAGGGCATGTGAGATGTTAAACGTGGATATCAATAACAAAAAAATAATTACCTGCCATCTTGGAAATGGTGCTTCCATTACTGCTATAAAAAATGGGAAATCTGTAGACACTTCCATGGGTTTAACTCCTGTTGAAGGGTTGATCATGGGAACCAGGACAGGTGATTTAGATTGTGGTGTTTTGATCTATATCATGCAAAAAGAGGAAATCAATGTTCACGCCGCCAATTCTCTTATAAATAAGCACAGTGGAATTCTTGGAGTCACTGGAATATCATCTGACATGCGCGAAGTGGAAGAAGAAGCATGGGAAAATAAAAATGAACGTGCACAACTTGCTCTAGATATGTATCA
>CAZOSQ010000540.1:0-2130 GCA_964582245.1 uncultured Bacteroidales bacterium
GATGTTCCTTGCCATTGACCAGGGTAGAATCAATATCTCTTTTGTTTTCAAATAAACCTGCCTTAAATTTCGCTCTTAAAATTCTCCTTACCTTATCGTCTATTAAAGACTCTTCAACTTGTCCATTTTTTACAGCTTCAAGCAACTTTTCCCCAAAGAATTCTCCCTTGGGCATTTCTAGGTCCAATCCATTATTGGCAGCATCTACAGTACTATAAACAGAAATCCAATCGGAGATAACAAACCCCTTGAAGCCCCATTTTTCTTTTAGAACATCGGTCAGAAGATATTTATTTTCACTGGCATGGACTCCATTCACCAAGTTATAGGATGACATGACTGACATTACATCTGCTTCTTGAACCGCAGCCTTGTACATGGGAAGATAAATCTCGTGCAAGGTTCGCTCATCCACTACCATATCAACTTCTTTTCTTTCCCATTCCTGGTTGTTGCATGCATAATGTTTCACGCATGTCACCACATCTTGATCCTGTATCCCTTTTACGTAAGGTACAATTAATCTCGATGATAAGTACGGATCTTCGCCGTAACTTTCAAAATTTCTACCACCCAAGGGATTACGATGAATATTGACACAACCACCTAATAAAAAATTTCTTCCCTTTGCCCAAGTTTCAGTTCCCAATGCCACTCCTATATCATACATGAGACTGGTATCCCAACATGCAGCCATTGCAACACCGGCGGGAAAAGCTGTTGCCTTACCTTCCCTGATACCCATTGGGCCATCAGTCATGATAAAACCGGGGATATTTAACCTTGTATTGGTTGCAGTACCAAATCCTAATTCTTCTACTCTTTCACTGTCATCTCCAGCGAGTTGGGCTATTTTCTCTTCGAGTGTCATTTGCTGGATTAATTGATCAATCTTTGTTTCTAGATCATTTCCGGCTTTTTTATTTGTACTATTTGAACAAGATGAAATCATTATCAAAACTAGGCTTAATATTGATAACCCAAAAATTATTCTTTTAATCGTCATGATTTTTCCAGGTATTTATTTTACATTTTTACAAATATAATAAAATATGGCTATTTACTGCTCATAGAAGGAGGAAATCCACCTTTTGTCCCCCAGCCTGATGGTTTATTTCCCATTAGAAATTCCAAGGTTCCACCATTTTTTATTTCCGTATGGCGAAACCAATTTCTTTCAAGTTTTTCACCATTGAATTTAGCCTCTTGTATATAGATATTCTTATCATTCACATTTTTGGCAATTATTACAAAATCTTTTCCATTTTCCAAGTGAATTGTCACTTTCTCATAAGATGGGGTGGAGATAAGATAGATATCCCCCCATATTCCATCCATTGCGAACCCGGGTAAATCCTTCTATGACCGTATCAGAAACCACACTAATTTCACATCCTACCAATTCTTGCGTTCCCGCGGTAGCACCAGGAATTCCAAGAAAACTTCCCACATCTATTAAAATATATGCCGTATCTTCTCCATCGAACGAGTATTGATGAATCCCACACTATGAGAAGCGGACAATTCTGCTTTAACATCATGTTTTTCAAGAGCCATGGTGAAATAACCCACTTCGGCCTGTTCTGATGAACGTGTACTTGCACGATTTCCAAGTTTAGTTTTCCCCTGAAAGGAGAAACTAATATATTTCCCTATTTTGGTGCACCACCGGTTCCTGATACATGTAAATGGCTAAATCCATCAATTTCACCTGCCTTGGCATAACCTTTATTTTCTGCTTTTTTAAGATTATCCGGGCCTAGTTTTACCATTCCAAATGGTAGTGAAGGTCCCGGGAAAGTATTCCCTAAACCCGTGGTTCCAATGAAGGGATCTACATACTGGGTATAATCGTATGATTGTCCCTTGACATTATTTAAAGAAATTATAGAAATAATCGAAAAAATAAAAAAATACACCCCCGATCTAAAAATTGGAATCTTTGCCATCATTATAAAAAATTTAATTACTAGTTAGTCTATAGTTATACCACGAGAAATTTTCAGAACATATAAATTAGTAAAAATGATATACCATTTGCTATTGCTGGTATGTATCAAATCATTCAATTTATATTCATCATAATAAAATTAATTTTATTCCTTTCAGTCATGAAATCGCTTCGCTAAG
>CAZOSQ010000541.1:0-2130 GCA_964582245.1 uncultured Bacteroidales bacterium
ATTTATCAGAGTCGGTTTTTTTCGAAATTTCACCCATACAGGCACACTAAAAAGCATAAAATATACTGGTTTAATAGCCGTTAGAAAAGGGAATGTTAAAAGGTTTCTACATCAAAGAAGATTTGACCTTAACACAACGATATTTTATACCTATTGGCTCGGGTATGAAACGTTAGCACTTGGTTTATTGAAGAATAAAACCAAAAGCATGAAGGTTGTTAGTCGTGCTCATCGTTATGATCTTTATAATGAAACACAAGAAAGGTCCTTAAACTTTATCAAACCATTAAATCTGCAATTGGTGGATAAAGTTTTTTGTATTTCCAAACATGGTATGAATTATCTTGCTGATCGTTACCCCTATGTCAAAGAGAAGCTATACCTGTCATACCTGGGTACCCATGACCCGGGTTTTACAATTCAAGACCATCAAAATGACACTTTTAGAATAGTTTCATGCTCAAGCATAAGGAAGGTTAAAAGACTGGACAAAATTATTGAAGTTTTGTATTGTATAACACAGCAGGAAATTTCTGTCCGATTGGAATGGCACCACCTGGGAGACGGCCCCTTGCGCAATGAAATGGAGCAATTGGCCAAAAAGAAATTAACCGGAAATATCAAATATTACTTTCATGGCAATGTACATAACAAAAAGATATTCAAATACTATCAAAAAATCCAACCCAATCTTTTTATCAACCTTAGTGATTCGGAAGGACTACCCGTTTCGATCATGGAGACTATGTCGGTGGGTATTCCGATTTTGGCTACCGATGTGGGAGGGACTACTGAAATTGTGAATGCTGAGAATGGTTGGCTGGTGGGTAAAAAAACAGAGCCCGAGCAAATATCATTCTTATTAAATAAAATTATTAATCAACACGAGTATATCATGAAGGGTAATAAAGCAAAAGCAGTTTGGAAGGATACATTTTCTGCCGATAATAATTATCAGTCTTTCGCCCAAATTTTGATTAATTTTCAAATAGCATGAAATTATTGATAGTATTAAGCAGTAATGATTTTGATAATTTCACGAGAAGGGCTACCGTTGAAGCCATATGCAAACACCACCCGGATACCACTTTGCTTTTTTTCAATGGGGTGAAAGGGTATCCCATTGGCAAACCTTCCAACAAACAGCTTAAATGGAAAGCCTATTATAGTTTGAGCCTGGGTAAAGGGAAAAGGGCATTGCGAAATACAGAATTATCCTTGGCAGGTCTTTACTGGAAACCCTTTATCCGTTCCTTCGATACTGTTTTTCTAACAGATCCCAATCAGGAGTTAATCCTGGATTATTTGAATGCATCTCAAAAACTGCTCTATCTGATTCGTGATCCCAATGTTTTGCTCAGTGAAAACAATTACGGAAAAGAAAAACGTATCCTGAGCATGAATCCCCATGTATTTGGCATTAGCAAAGCACTTTGCAACGATTATTTAAAAGACCATTATCCGGATGTAAGTCTTTCTAATGTTACTTATTGGCCTAATACTGTTGATTTAAATGTATGGGATTATAAAAAGTATCAGCATATTAAACCCGCTACTAATAAAGTTGTTGCCGGAATGGTTGGAAACATCACTCGCTGGAATGATTTGGAGTTGGTAGAATATATTGTAAAAGAAAACCCAGATGTAACATTTGAGTTTTATGGTAAAAATCTTCTTAAGGAGGAAAACCTTATTAGATTTGGCAAAATATGTGAAGAAAAAAATATGAATTATCGGGGTTATTTACCGTTTAAAGATACACCCAAGGTAGTTGCACAATGGAATATTGGTCTTGTAATAGGGCGCAATGATATTCAATTTTCAAAATATTGGGGAAACAACAAATTATATCAATACATGGCCATGGGTAAACCTTTTGTAACCTATGCTCATAATGATGAATATGAAAAATTCGGTCAGGCTGCATTTATTGCCAAATCCAGAAAAGAATACTCCCAAAAAATAAAAGAAGCCCTTGCCATAGCAGGAAAACCTAAAACCATTCAACATTGCCTTCAGGTGGCAAGCGAGAATTCCAGTGAGGTGAGGGCGAGGGAGTTTTTATCAATATTAAATACAATGCACAAAAAGAAATAATGAGAAGTCAAATCACAAACCAACCAAAGGTAA